>NZ_JAGXJM010000159.1:0-383 GCF_019091445.1 Streptomyces sp. GbtcB7 | reverse complement strand
TATCTTGGGTACCGCGCTTGGGGCTCGACTCGGAAAGCCCACCGTTAACGTCGGCGCCGCTTTCGATTTCACAGCCGGGACCGTGCGGGAGGCGCCTCGGATGCTCCAACACTCGGGGTTTGAGTGGTTGTATCGGCTGTTTGCAGAGCCGCGACGCCTTTGGCGGCGGTACCTTTTTGGGAACCTGAGGTTCTTGTCTGTGGCCGGAGCTGGCCACGCAAAGGGGGACCGACAGGAGGTCCGAGTTCGATGAGGGTGCTCATTATCAGTCAGCTTCCGCCGCCCGTTCACGGGTCGACTGTGATGACAGAAACACTCGTCGCGGCCCTCAACCACAACGAGCACGACGTGACGGTGCTGCAGCGACGCTTCAGTTCGACGGT
>NZ_JAGXJM010000158.1:0-387 GCF_019091445.1 Streptomyces sp. GbtcB7 | reverse complement strand
CAACCGATGTGATGCCCGCTAGTGCGGACGGGATCTGTCCGACGTGAAGCGTGTCGACCTCATCTTCTGCCAGCGAGGATTCCTTCGTGGCGCTCGGTCGCTCGGACTCTGCGGTCCTCTGCCGCGCAGCCTGGGCATCTTCCAAACTCACAATTCTCACAAGTGTGTCGAGTGTGCCGTAGGTGAATGGCGGCTCAGTTGCGAGGCCGAGAGAACGTATGGAAGTTGATACTTCCTCCCGGACCGCGGATCCACGGCCCTTTGCTCCCCATAACGAAATTAGCTCTCGGACGGTGATGAGATCGCCTGACCTGGCAAGCGAATGAAGCGAATCGGTCCGTGGCGTCGCGTTTGTCATATTCCCCCGTGCACACATAATCGAAGATC
>NZ_JAGXJM010000157.1:0-389 GCF_019091445.1 Streptomyces sp. GbtcB7 | reverse complement strand
CCCTCGAGGCATCGCCACATCGTCGGGTTGATCTCGCTCGGGCTCTGCCTGTCCCCGAGCGCCTGCTCGAGGGAGTAGCCGTAAGAGAACAGCTCGGCGTCGCTCCAGCGGTCTCCGACGAGGACCACGCCGAACGGGTGGCGATCACTGGCACGGTAGCCGGCTGGCACGGTGAGCTCGGGGTACCCAGCGATCGGCGCGAAGAGGTGGACCGGCGATGTCTCCGGGAACACGAGGACATCCAGGTCCTGATCCACGAGCAGCGCGTCCATCTTGGCGCGAGCGTCGGTCTGCGCAGCCGCGAGGGTAGCCTCGGCCCCGGCCTTGTCTGCCTGGAGGTCGACAGCTTCGGCCGAGAACAGCGTCCCAGCGCCGTACTTCTGGGTCTC
>NZ_JAGXJM010000156.1:0-392 GCF_019091445.1 Streptomyces sp. GbtcB7 | reverse complement strand
GTGCACGAGGCACCGCTGTCCGTGTACGAGGTCCACCTGCCCTCCTGGCGCCCGGGCCTGACCTACCGCCAACTGGCCGAGCAACTGCCCGCCTACGTCTCCGACCTGGGCTTCACCCATGTCGAGCTGATGCCGGTCGCCGAACACCCCTTCGGCGGCTCCTGGGGCTACCAGGTCACCGGCTTCTACGCCCCCACCGCCCGGCTGGGCACCCCCGACGACTTCAAACACCTCGTCGACGCCCTGCACCAGGCCCAGATCGGCGTCCTCATGGACTGGGTACCGGCCCACTTCCCGCGCGACGCATGGGCCCTCGCCGAATTCGACGGACGCCCCCTCTACGAACACGCGGACCCACAGCGGGCCGCCCACCCCGACTGGGGCACCCTCGA
>NZ_JAGXJM010000155.1:0-394 GCF_019091445.1 Streptomyces sp. GbtcB7 | reverse complement strand
TTCACCGGCGTACTCCACGGTGCCCTCGTCGGGGCGGACGATCCCGGCCAGGAAAAGAATAGACAGATTAAAAACAGAAATAGTACGGACAGTGAGGGCCAGGATCTCGCCGGTCGGCAGTTCCAGGGTGACGCCGCCCAATCGGGATGCGGCGGCGTCCAGCATCGCCTTGCCCGCGCTGGTGGAGCCGGTGAACACGATCTTGGCGACGCCCTCGTGGCCGGACAGAGCCCCGCCGGTGGGCCGGCCGAAGCCGGTCACCACGTTCACAACACCCTGAGGGAAGCCCGCCTCCACACACAGCTCCGCCAGCCGGAGCGTGGAGGTGGGTGTCACCTCGGACGGCTTGATCACGTCCGTGCAGCCGGGCGCGTGCGCGGGGAACAGCTTCCAC
>NZ_JAGXJM010000154.1:0-394 GCF_019091445.1 Streptomyces sp. GbtcB7 | reverse complement strand
TCCGAGGAGGAGGGAACCCGATGAGCGCCGACGCCAACTGGCTGGCCTTCGTCCAGGTCTTCGTCGCGGCGCTCCCCGCCGCCGCGACCGTGGTCGCCTTCTACGCGATCGGTCTGCGTCTGCTCGTTCGGGCGGGACGGGTGCCGGTGGTCATCCCGGCCACCTTCACCGACGCGCTGACCGTGATGACGCCCAAGGAGCAGAAGCGGGCCGCCAAGGCCGCCAGGAAGGCCGCCAAGAAGAACCCGCTGAGCCCGGCGCAGAAGCGCATCGCCCTCGTCGGGGCGTACGCCGCGTTCGCGGTCTGCGGCCTGGTCGTGCTGGGCGGGCTCCTGCTCATCCTGTTCAACCACTGATCGCCGCGCGTCCGGGGGCGTCAATAGGCTGGGTGGCA
>NZ_JAGXJM010000153.1:0-395 GCF_019091445.1 Streptomyces sp. GbtcB7 | reverse complement strand
GCCGGATCCCGCGCTGCGGGCTTCGTCGGCCAGGAATCGGTAGCCGAACTCCGGATCCTCGCGGTGAGCGTCGAACAGCGCGTTCGCGCGTGTGGCCTGCTCGAACTCGGCATCGGTCACTGGCCGTTCGAGCCAGCGGTAGTAGGGCTGTCTGGCGAGCTTCAGGACCCTGCACGTGACCGTGACGGGAATTCCGCCCGTGGCGAGCTCTTTCACGAGCGGGTAGATCCTTTTCCCGGTAGATGCGCCTGCGACAGGTAGGCCGCGGCCCGGCGCAGGACCTCGTTCTCCTGCTCCAGCAGCTTGATCCGCCGACGTGCTTCCCGTAGTTCCGCGTTGTCCTGGCTGGTCGTTCCGGGCTTTGTCCCGTCGTCGATGTCCGCGCGACGCATCCA
>NZ_JAGXJM010000152.1:0-401 GCF_019091445.1 Streptomyces sp. GbtcB7 | reverse complement strand
CATTTTCACCTGGTTCTGGCGAGGATGCCCCGGCGTTCACGCCGGGGAGGAATTGCCTCCTGCGGCTGCGACGCGGAGCGTCGCCTCATCTGCACTTGTCGGGCGGAGTGCCCGCACGGCTGCCTGGCGGAGCCAGGCAATACGAACAACTGCCCTGCAGGTCACCGGCAGTGGTGATTTCCGGTCATGGGGCGGCCATGTGTGCGGTGGTCGTACTACCGTCCGGGGTTGTGAAGCTGGTGGTGCAGGTGAAGCTGCTGCCGACGCCTGTGCAGGCGTCGGCACTGGAGGCGACCCTGCGCGCCTGCAACAGGGCCGCCACGCATGCCTCCACCGTCGCCTTCAACCGAGGCGTGAGGGACCGCAACGGTCTGCAGAAGGAGGTGTACGCGGACCTGAAG
>NZ_JAGXJM010000151.1:0-402 GCF_019091445.1 Streptomyces sp. GbtcB7 | reverse complement strand
GGAGCGATCCTCCTGGGGGGACTCTGGCTCGACACCCGCGAGAGCGCCGACGCCCGCTGCCTCGCGGCTGAGATCCCTGCCGGCGTCGCCGTGTCGGAAGTGGCGCTGATCTCCGCCGAGGCGACGGCATGGCCGGTCGGGCGCCGCTGCGAGTGGCAGGCGGCTTCGGGCGACGGCGTCGTCGTGACGCAGACGGGATGGCCGCGGACGATCGGCTTCGCCGTGGTCGGTGCGCTGTCGGCGTGCGTCGCGATCCTCGGGATGCGGCGACGTTGGGCGGCCGCGATCGCGCCGCTCGCCGTCTGCCTCGTCGTGTACGGCCTTGCGGTCTTCTGGGCGGGCTGACCGCACCGCCCCTGGGGGAGGATGGGCAGATGACCGCTGCGGATCACGACACGCGCC
>NZ_JAGXJM010000150.1:0-403 GCF_019091445.1 Streptomyces sp. GbtcB7 | reverse complement strand
AAGGGTGACGCGACTAGCGAGGCGGATCTAGCGACTTGGCGCGCCGCGAACGAGCCGACGCTGCAGGCCATTCACGACACCTACCGGTCAACCATCGACGAAGGATGGCACGAGGAAGACCTCACCGAGGAGGAGCTCGAAGAGCTCGACTACAACCTCGTCGGCGGCGGCTACCGACTCGACGACATGGTCGCCGCTGCATTCGTCGACCTGGACCAGCTGACCAAGTTCATGAACCTCGTGCTCGCCGGTGCAGGCCTTGACGACAAGTTCGCGAGGCTGCGGACGCTGTTGATGGGTCCCTCGAGCTCCGAGCAGGCGACGCTCGACGGGGAGGTTTTCACCGAAGAGTTCCGGACACAGCCGGTGATCGTGTTCACCGAGTTCGCCGACACCGCCCGTT
>NZ_JAGXJM010000015.1:0-250956 GCF_019091445.1 Streptomyces sp. GbtcB7 | reverse complement strand
AGCTCGCCCTCCCAGATGCCGAACACCGCTCCGTCCCGGTCGGCCAGCAGCGCCGCCCGGCCCGGCGGGAACGAGATAGGCCCCACCGCGGTCGTACCCCCGCGCTCCTGACTACGGGACACCGTCTCGTCCGCACTCGCCACCGCGAAATACGGGGTCCACGTGGCCATCCTCTCTCCGATGCCGGACATCGCCGATACGCCGGCGACCGGCACCCCGTTGACCCGGGCGAACCGGTACTCCCTGCCCAGCCTGCCCGTGTGCCACTCCCAGCCCAGCACCGCGTGGTAGAAGTCCTGCGCGGCCCGCAGATCGCGTGTGGCCAGGCTGACCCAGCAGGGCGCTCCGAACACCGAGTGGCTGGAGACAACCGCACGGTCGAGTGTTCCGTCGCTCTTCATCGCTGTACCGTCCTGACCTCACTGGCCGGCAGCGGCTGGACACGAGTACTCCGGGATGCCGGAGGCGTACGGCAAGCGACCGGCACCCGCCCAGCCCGGGGAGGCCTTCCGCACCGGAAGGCCTCCGACGGCTCAGGAGTACCCGCGGATCCGCTGTCTCATCAGCTCCAGCATCCCGCGCCTCGGCCTCCTACGCACCATACAAGGACATAAACGGGCATAAATGGATTTACCCCAGGGGTCGCTCGAAGGTCAGGAGCAGCCCCTCCACCGCGCCGGGGCCTATGCGGCCCTTGACATCGGCGGACGTGATCGCCTTGAGCGCCCAGCCGTCCCCGGCGTGCTTGTTCAGAACCTTCTCCAGCTTGTCGCTGTCCAGCGCGTCGCCGATGAGCGACTCCCGGAAGGTGACGACCTTGTACTCGTACATGTAAGCGTTGCTCATGACTGCGGGGTTCTCCTGCGGTTCGAACGGTATGGCCGCGCCCACCCAATCACTGTTCGATGCCGCGGCACAGGGGAGGGGCCGGTCCGTACGGATACCTTTGGTGAAGCTTCATGGAGGGTCGGTCCGGGGCACGGGGAAGGGCCGGCCGGGCGGAGGGAACTCATGGACAAAGCACCGGGCAGCGGCCACATACGCGCGACCGAAAAGCCTTCCGGAGGCACTGCCGCCGGCGAAGGGGGCGCGGACGCCTTCGCCGGGCTGCGGGCGCGCGACTTCGGCTATCTCGACGAGGGCGGCCACACCTACCTCGACCACACGGGCGCCGGGCTTCCGCCGCGCTCGCTCGTCACGGGGAGTGCCGAACGGATCACCGGCGGTTTATTCGGCAACCCGCACTCCGAGAGCCCGGCCTCCCGCGCCTCGGGAGTGCTGCTCGCGGAGGCCCGCCGCGCGGTGCTGCGGCACTTCGGCGCGGACCCCACCGAGTACGCCGTGATCTTCACGCCCAACGCCACGGGCGCGCTGCGCCTGGTCGGCGAGGCGTATCCGTTCGCGCGCGGCAGCAGGCTGGTGATGTCGCTGGACAACCACAACTCGGTCAACGGTCTGCGCGAGTACGCGCGGACCAGAGGAGCCGCGACGGCGTACGTCCCCGTGAGCGGGCCCGGTCTGCGGATCGACGAGGAACGGCTGTGGGACGCGCTCACCGCGCGCGGACGCGGTCCCGGGCGTCACCTGAGCCGCCTGAGCCGCCTGGGGCGGCGCGGTGGCGTGGGGCCGCGCGGGCTGCTGGCCTACCCGGCCCAGAGCAACTTCACCGGCGTCCAGCATGCGCTGGAGTGGATCGCGCGGGCACAGGAGCAGGGCTACGACGTCCTGCTGGACGCGGCCGCCTTCGTGCCGACGAACCCGCTCGACCTCGGCCGGTTCTACCCGGACTTCACCGTGGTCAGCTGGTACAAGGTCTTCGGCCACCCCACCGGCATCGGCAGTCTGATCGCCCGCCGGGAGGCCCTCGCCAAGCTGCGCCGGCCCTGGTTCTCGGGTGGCACGATCTACGCGGTCAGCGCGCAGGCGCAGTGGCACGTCCTCGCCGACGACGAGGCGGCCTTCGAGGACGGCACGGTGAACTTCCTGTCCGTGCCGGACGTCACCGCCGGGCTGGAGTGGATCGACCGCATCGGCATGGACCGGGTGCACGCCCACGTCACCGCCCTCACGGACCAACTGCTCATCGGCCTGCGCGCGTTGCGCCACAGCGACGGTTCCCCGATGGCCCGCGTGTACGGCCCCTCGGATGCCGGGGCGGCCCGTGGCGGCACGGTCGCGCTCAACCTGTTGGGTGCGGACGGCCGGATCGTCGACGAACGCGTCGTCACCCGTGACAGCGCCGCGCGCCGCATTTCCCTGCGGACCGGCTGCTTCTGCAACCCGGGTGCCGGCGAGGCGGCGTTCGCACTGCCGCTGCGCCGGCTGCGCTCGGCCGCTGGCAGGCAACTCGGTTCGATGGAGGAGTACTTGGACTTGCTGCGGCTGCCTTCCGCGGGTGCCGTCCGCATCTCCCTGGGCGTGTCGTCCCAGCCCAGGGACATCGAGACGTTCCTGACGTTCGTGACTCAGACCTACCGCGACCGGGTGCCGGGGGTGACGGGGCTGGCGGCTCGGGTGGGGTGCTGAGGGGCTGGGGGGCGTGACAGCCGTCGTGGACCTGGACGCGCCCCCGGCGGCCGGGCATGGCGCTCAGCGACCCGCCCGGCTCCGTACCGCGCCCTCCCGGCACTTGCGCACCAGAACCGCCCACGTCAGCGCGAGGAACAGCACCGCGAACCCCGCGAGAATCAACCAGCCGCGGCTCGCCGGATGACCGAAGGAGTCCCCGTACGAGTCCAGCAGCGGCTGTCCCAGGGGCGACGCGCCCGTGCGCCACAGCGACTCCAGGCCGACCCCGCTGCCCAGTGCCTCGAACGCCCACCGGTTGGTCATCGCCCAGCTGATCGCCTCCCCGGCACCGGTCATCCGCGGCACCGGCACGAACGCCCCCGAGAACAGCACCTGCGGGAAGCACAGCAGCGGCAGCATCAGCGTCGCCTGGCTCGGCTCCGTCACCGCGGCCGAGGCCAGCAGACCCAGCGCGAGGGCCGCCGCCGAGGCCAGCACGCTGGACACGAACAGCGAACCGTACGTGCCCCATCCGGCCGCGGGCAGCCGGTCCAGTGCCCGCAGTACCACCAGCAGCAGTACGTCGGCGACCGCGAGCACCGGCAGCATGGTGGTCAGCTTCGACGCGACGTAGGGACCGATCCGCAGTCCGGCCAGCCATTCCCGGCGCAGTACGGGCAGTTCGGTGCAGATCTGCAGCAGCCCGTACGTCAGGCCGAAGAAGAACGCGCCGAACGCGATCCAGAACATGATCATCGCGGTCGATCCGGGGTCGGGCGTCGCGCGATCGAAGGCGCCCGCCCGGAACAGCACCGCGAACATCGCCACGATCATCACCGGCGAACCGGCAAGGACGGCGACGGAGAGGCGGTTGTGCAGGAGGAGCGCGGTACCGCGACGGGTGAGCAGCGCCCATTGGCGCAGGGCACCGACACGCCGGACGGGAACCGGAGGTGACAGTGTGTCGGCTTGGCGTACGTCGTCCGGCGGCGCGGCGTGCTCGACGCGTGCGCCCTGGGCCACCGCCTCGTACACCTCCTCGACCGTGCCCACCCCGAACGCCCCGCACAGCGGGCCCGGTTCACCGGCGTACGCGACCTCGCCGTCGGGGGAGAGGAACACCACCTGGTCTCCGCGGAGCAGATCGGCGAGCGTGTGCGTGGTGAGGACGACGGTGGTGCCGTCCTCGGCCAGCGCGCGCAGGGTCCGCAGCAGGGCGGCACCGGTCACCGGGTCGAGCCCGGAGGTGGGCTCGTCGAGGAAGAGCACGCGGGGGCGGGTGAGCAACTCGGCGGCGATACTGGCCCGTTTGCGCTCCCCGCCGCTCAGCGCGCGCACGGGCGTCGCCGCCCGGGAGGAGAGACCGAGAGCCTCCAGGACCCGGTCCACGCCCGTCGCGACGGACTCGGGTGTCGTGCCCGGCGGCATGCGCAGACCCGCCGCGTACACCAGCGTCCGGCGCAGCGGCAGCTCGCGGTGGATGATGTCCTCCTGCGGAACGAACCCGAACTCCGGCCCCGGCGGGCCGGGTTGCGTCCCGTCGTGCAGGACCGTCCCCTCCGTCGGCGCGCGCAGCCCGGCGAGCGTCTGCAACAGGATCGTCTTGCCCGCCCCGCTGCTCCCGGCGATCACGGTGAGCCGCCCGGGCGCGACGTCGAGGGACACGTCGTGCAGGACGTTCCCAGCGCCGTGTATGCGCTGTTCCACCGAACGTGCCTGTATGCGCAGGCCGTTGACCGAGGTGGCGGAGGCTTCGGCGGACGAGGACGGCTGTGTGGGCGTCGGCATGGGTGCAGCATGCCAGGGGGTGGCGCACCGCGCGGCCCAACCGTAAGCGCACGCCCCGGGGGACGCGGCGTTCCGCGCGGGCTACCCGGGTGTCGCGAACCCCGGCGACCGGGCCGGCTCCGGGCGATGGACGCCGCGCGGCCGGTACGCGAGCCGGTCCGCCACGCCCACCAGATCCGCGAGCAGCCATACGATCGCGAGCCACATCTCGGTGCCCTGAAGCCCCGGCTCCCGGCCCGGACCCCCACCGCCCTCGCCCGCGGGACCGAAACCGAATCCGGCGCCGTCCCGCCACCGCCCCAGCGCCCGCGTCAGCTGCTCCTCGGCCCACGCCCGCACCTCGGCCGCCCGATGTCCGCTGCGCCGTCCCGTGAGCCACAGGGGATGGGCCACGTCCAGCACGTTGCAGGCGTTCTCCCGGCCGGCCGCGAACCAGCGCTGATCTCGGCCGTGGGCCAGTACGGTGTCCACGACCCGCTCCGCGTACGGCACATCGAGCCCGAACTGGGCGTAGGAACCCCGGGTGAGCCGGTAGTAGCCGTTGACCAGCTGCAACCGGCCCGCGGCGGGCGACCCGGCGGTGCCCCACATCCCCGTCCACGGGTCCACCCGTGTGGTGAGCCAGCCGAACAGCGCCTCCAGCGCCCCCGGCTCCCCGTCCTCGACGCCGAGCTCCAGATTGCGATGGGCGCCGGTCGCCCAGCAGTCCACCCACGCGCCGGCGGACCAGGTCCGCGTCCGCCACGGCAGTGACTCCAGCCGCGCGAGCAGCTGACCGGCCGTCATACGCCGCACCACGTGCACGGGTCGGGTGAGGCGGGAACCCAGCAGGTCCAGGGCGTAGCCCACGGCCAGCACGTGGTACTCGGCGGTGCCGTCATCGATCCAGCCGTCGGCGGCCGGGGCGGGAAGCACCCCCGGGCCGCCGTCCGGAGCGAACTCGGGCACCAGTCCGCTGCCCGGATCCTGAAGGGCGCGCAGCCGCGCGGCGTGTTCGTCGGCGGCCAACTGCTCCGGAGGCGAGCCCAGCAGCAGGTCGGCGATCTCGACGGCGTCGCAGTGTGCTCGAACGGTCGCGGGAGCGCCCGGCCGGTCGGCGTAGCGGCCGGTGTCGGGGTTCCAGCACCGGGCGACGAGATCGGCGGCCTGCTCCCGGGCCCGGTCGGCGAACCGGGCGACGGCGTCCCCCAAGTCGCCCGACGGGTCCCCCGGGCGGTCGCCTGACAGGTCGTCCGAGAGTCCGCGCGGCTGGTCGCCAGAGACCGCTCGATCTCGTCGTGGTCCGCCCTGGGCGCGGCGATCGCGCAGGGGCCGGGCCGGGTTGCCCGCCGCGATCGTCCACGGCGCGAGATCCTTGGTGACGACCGCGCCCGCGCCCACGACGCAGTGGTCGCCGATCGTCACCCCGTCCAGTACGACCACGTGCGAGCCGATCCACACGTCGTCGCCGACGATGATGCCCTTGCCAGTGAGGGGCTGCCGGTGTACCGGCCGGTCGGGGGCGAAGCCGTGGTTGAAGCCGAGCAGCGAACTGTGCGCGCCGATCCGGACCCCGTCACCGAGGGTGATCCGGCCCCGGACCGTGGCATACGGGTTGACCGTGCAGTCGTCGCCCGCGGTCACCTGACCGGTGACGTAGGCGTGCCCGGCGACGTAGGAGTCGGTGCCCAGGCGCAGTGAGTCGGTGAAGACCCCGGCGGCCGGCGAGACGTAACAACGCGGCCCGAGGCGCGCGCCCGATTCCGCCAGCCGTCGCTGGTGCGCGTCCTGCGCGGCCCGCTGCCCGGCGGAGGCACGGCCCACGAAGTCCCAGGGGCAGTAGTCGAAGTAGGCGTCATCGAGAGCGGTTTCCGCGTCCATCGCACGGGAGTCTAGAGAGCGCTTGCTGTCGGGGCAACGCCCGTCGACCCCGCCTCCGCGCGACACGGCTCTTTCGCGCGCTGCGGCTCCTCCGCGCGACGCGGCCGACGCCGGCGGGAATCGGCCCGGGCTGCGACCGCACACCCCGTGATGGTGCACCGCCGCAGCCCGGAACACTCCGTGGGACCCGCGTCTGAGCGCACGCGGGCTCCCCCATCCCCGCAGCGTGACGACCGGTCCGCACGTCGTGTCGTGATCCTGCAATCCCCGGCCAGTCATGTCAACTGTTCTGGCCGAGTACGGCTATTGGAGTATCTTCCGCTCTGGCTGGCCGAGCCCGGCAGCGGCTAAAGTCTCCGAAGTCAACGTGCAGTTCCCCCCCCGTCCGACATCAGGAGACCTGCCGGTGAGAGAAACGCGCCGAGCGCTCGCCGAGACGCTCAGACGTATCGGCTCCCTGATCGGGGACGGGCAAAGCCGCGACGACGTGCTCGACGTGGAACAGCTCTCGAAGGAGAGCGGTGTCCCGCGCGACGTCGTCCGGATGCTGCTGGACGGCGAGGAGCCACCCGCCGAGGACATCACCGACCGCATCGTCCGCCGCATCGTCCACCTGCGCGAGACACGCCTGCGCCCCGACGGGACCCGCCACTCCTACGACGAGATCGCCGCCTCCTACGGGGCCTCCCGGGCATCCCTGTCGAACCTCGTCAACAGCCGCCGGAAGACGCCCTCGCCACAGATGCCTTCGCAGCAGGCGCTCTCGCGGCAAGGGCTCTCGGAGCAGGTGCCCTCGGAGCAGGTGCCCTCGCAACAGACGGGGGAGCGGCGCCCGGCCCGCTCCGGTGGCCCGTTGGCATCCACCCAGGCCGGCATCGAGACGTTCTTCTTCGGCCAGCCCAACGGCTGGCTCTCCGCCGAACCGCAGGCCTCGCTCGACAACGCTCTCCAGCCCGTCCTGCGCGGCCTGGAGGGAAAGGCGGCCGATCCGATGGCTCGGCTGCGCAGTACGCACGGGCTGAGGGAGTTGGCCGCGCGCGCCCCGCAATTGGCCGAAGAAGAGCTTCAGTTGGTGACTGACTGGATCGACACCATCCTGCAGCGCAGAAACGCTCAGCGGGTACGGGGTTCGGGATCGGACAGTTCGCACACCGAAGGGCACTGATCATGGGGGCACTCGGTCGTTTGCAGGCGCGTCGCCGCCCGGGGCGGGAAGTCCACGCCGCGCCGTCCGCCGGGCGCAGCCACCGGCAGGCGTCCCGCGCGCGGGCCGGAGCGCGTCCGGAACGCATCGGATGCGCCAGGACCGGATGCGTGTGTATCCCGTTTGATCGGTATTTGATCCCCCTCAGCTTGCTGCACACCGCAGAGCCTGGCGTGGCCGACAAGGCACCTTGTTTGGCATATTGACAGGCCGAGTCGGGCGTACCTTCGGCCGGGTGGGTGCAGGCAGGGTGGGATCGGCGGGCGTCGTGCGACGGTGCCCCATGCTGAAGTTCGCGGGGGAGAGCGGTGCGCACAGGCAGAGCCAAGGAGATGCGGAACCTGATCGGCCAGTTGGTCGACGGCGTGAGCCTGCCCGTACCCGCCGCTCCTGACGCGCTGTTCGACGCGCTCATCGCCGTGGTCGCCGACATCAGGGGCCGTGAGGTCGTCCTCCTCAAAGAGGAGTTCCCGCACCGCACCGCCACGGGACTGTGGCTCGACATGCCGGACCACGACATCGTCCTCGTCGACGCGCGGGCAGCGCCCGTCCACCAACTGGCCATCCTCTGCCACGAGATCTGGCACATGATCAAGGGCGATTGCGGCCACCACGCCGCCGGGGTGCCCGTCGCCGCACGCGTGCTGAGCGACCGGGCCGATGTGCAGCGGACGGTGAGGGCCGTGGCCGCGCGAACCGAGTTCCACGAACGGTCGGAGCAGGAAGCCGAGACCTTCGCCCTGCGGGCGGTGACGCATCTGCGGATCTGGCTGGAAGGGGAACCGGGCAGCCTCGCCACGGACCGGTCCCAGATCGCCGGCCGGATCGGCGCCTCACTGGGACACCGCCGGTCCCAGGTCTGAGCCGTGAACGCCTCGCGCTACTACATACCCGCGCTGGCCCTGTGGGCCGGCCTCGGAGTGAAACTGCCGGATCTGATCCGAACCTGGCGCGACCCCCTGGTCCGCTCGGTCTGCTGGGTGATCTTCCTCGGAGGCGCCGGATTCCTCTTCGCCGCCCCGCCCACCGTCGCCGCCGTGAACAGAGCGAGCGGCATCCCGAACCTCGCCGCCCCGCTGGACTACGTCATCGTCAGCGCCTACAGCGCCGCCTGCCTGCTGCTGATCCTTCACTGGCGCGGCGGGCCGGCCGACGACGTACGCCGCCTCGCCCGACGCTGGCAGATCGGCTACAGCGTGCTGATCACCTTGATCATCGTCCTCTTCGTGGCCGGGGACGCCCCCGTCGAGCGCCGTACGGATCTCGACACCTACTACGCCACCACGCCCTGGATCGGGCAGATGATCGCGCTGTACCTGCTCGGTCACATCACCGCGGCGGTGGCCACCACGGCGCTGTGCCGGCGCTGGGCGCTGGAGGTGCGCGGATGGCTGCGGGCCGGGCTGTGGCTCCTCGTGGCCGGATGGCTGCTGAACCTGTCCTTCAGCACCCTGAAGCTGACCGCGGTGGCGGCGCGGTGGGCCGGCGGGGACTGGGACGTGCTGAGCACCAGCCTGGCGCCCGGCATGGCGGGCCTGGCCGCCACCGTCGCCACCGTCGGCTTCACGGTGCCGCTGTTCGGGCCGCGGCTGGGCCTGCTCTGGCGCACCGTGGCGACCTGGCGGCGGCTCGGCCCGCTGTGGCACGAACTCGGCGGTGCCTCCCCGGGGAGTCCGCTCGCCGCTCCGATCCCCTGGTATTCGTCGTACGCCGTGCGGCTCACCCGGCGTGAGGCCGGCATTCAGGACGGGCTGAACCTCCTTCGCCCGCAGCTCGACGACCGGATCCGAGCCCGGGCGCAGTCAGCGGCTCGGTCCGCGGGACTCGGCGACGAGGACGCCTCCCGCATCGGCCTCGCCGCGATGATCGCCGCCGCCGTTCGGGTCCACCCCGACGGCGCGCCCGCCGAAACCGCCGTACTCGACCACTCCGCGGGCCTCATGGCGCGCGCCACCTTGATGGGCGTGGCGCATGCGTTGCGTACGTCCCCCATTGTCGCGGCGGCCCGCGTGGCCGCCGCGGCCCCCGCTGACGAGAGAACCCCGTCATGAGCCCGCACGGCGTGCCCCCGCGCCGGCCCGTCCCGCCACCGGACACGCCCCGGCGGGCCACGGCGCCCTTTCCGCCGTCCGATCGACCGGTCCCACGTACATCCCCAGAAGGCAGGCAGGCCTAGTGGACAGCGGCATCGTCTTCTACATACCCGGCGCTCTTCTCCTGGTCGCCGCGGGACTGAAGCTGTCGGCGGGCACGGGCCTCTGGCGGGATTCCCTGGTCGCGCCGAGCAACGCGATCCTGCTGGTCGGCTCCGCCGTGTGCGTTCTGTCCGCCCCGCCGACGATCCGGTACGTCAATGACGCGACCGGCGTCGCGAACTTCAGCGCCCCGCTGGTGTACGCCGGCATGACGGCGCTCAGTGCGAGCTACCTCGTCCTCATGATCCGGTGGAAGGGCGGACCCTCTGAGACGCAACAGCGCGCCGCCCGGCTCGTACTGGGCGTCTACGCACTGGTCATCGCGGGAATCTGGGTCCTGTTCGGCCTGGCCGAGGTCCCCGTGGAACGGACCCAGGACCTGGACACGTACTACGCCAACACGCCCTGCATGCGGGAAATGATCGTGCTGTACATGGTCGCGCACACGGCCGCCACCGTCGCTCTCGCCGTCATGAGCGTGAGCTGGCTGCGAGAGGTGCGCGGCGTGACCCGCGTCGGTCTGATCCTGCTCATCGTCGGCCTGACGTTCGACGCGGGCTACCAGATCGCCAAGTACACGGCCATGGCCGCCCGCTGGAACGGCGTGGACTGGGATTTCCTCTCCACCGACGTGTCCCCACCGCTCGTCATGCTCGCCGGCGTCACCACCGCCGCCGGCTTCGCCGTCCCCCGGGTCGGGCCGCCGGCGGTCGACAATCTGCGCGCGTGGAAGCGCTACCGACTCCTGAAGCCCCTCTGGGCGGAGCTGCAGACGCTGCGCGCGCCGACCGAGGGGATCATCCGCTGGTGGGATCCGCCGGTCGTGCGCCTGGCGCGCCAGGAGATCGCCATCTGGGACGGCGTTCTGGTCTGCTCGCCCTATCTCGATGACCAGGTGCGCACGACCGCGTACGCCGAGGCCGTGGCGTCACTCGCCGCCGACGGCACCTCCGGAGTCCGATCACCGCACCAGGCCACGGTGGTGGCCGAGGCGGCCATGCTGGCCGCGGCCCGTGTACAGGTCCGCCACGACGGCCGCGCGGAGGTACCGGCGAGAGCGGGAACCCTGGAGTCCATTTCCCGACCGCAACGGATGGTTCTGCTGTCGCGCGCGCTGTCCTCGTCCCCGATCGTCGCCCGAGCACGACGGCAGGCCGCCGCCCGTACGGCCGCCGGCCGTGACTGAGACTCCCGTTCCCCGCAACAGAAAAGAGTGCACCCTATGTCGTCGTCTGCCAGAACTGCCTCCCGCCGTACCGCGGTGGTCATCGGAGGGGGTATGACGGGCATGCTCGCCGCGGCCGTGCTCGCCGACTTCGCAGACGTGCGGATCATCGAACGCGATGTGCTGCCCGACGGCCCGCACCCCCGCAAGGGACTGCCGCAGGCCCGCCATGCCCACGTGCTCTGGTCAGGCGGCGTGAAAGCCCTCGACGACCTCCTGCCCGGCATCGTCGACCAACTCGTCGACCAAGGCGCCCACACACCGCGCATCATGACCGACCTGGTGTCCAAGGCCCCCTCGGGGCAGTGGTTCCGCAGATTCACCCATGCCCGCCACACCAACCTCCTGTGCAGCCGTGACCTCCTCGACGCGGTGATCCGCACCAGGGTTCTGCGGGACCACCGCATCACGCTCCTCCAGCAGACCGAACTGCTCGCCCTGCTGGGCGACGGGGACCGGGTGACCGGCGTCCGTATACGCGAGGAACAGGCCGAAACATCCCTCCCGGCCGACCTGGTGATCGACGCGAGCGGACGCGCCAGCCGTGCCCCCGTCTGGCTGCGGGAACTCGGACTTCCTCCGGTCCAGGAACGCACGGTCGACGCCGGTATCGGCTACGCCAGCAGGATCTACCGCGCGCCCGGCAGCGCCGCGGACGGCTTTCCCATCGTCAACGTCCAGGCCGATCCCCGCCGGATCCCCGGCCGGGGCGGCATCATCGTCCCCATAGAGGGCGGCCGATGGCTCGTGACGCTCGCCGGATCCCGCGGCGGGCAGCCCAGCAGCGACAACGACGAGTTCATGCCCTTCGCCCTGAGCCTGCCGCACCCCGTCATCGGTGAACTGCTGGCGAACGCCAAACCCGAGACCGACGTCATCACCACCCGTAGTACCGCCAACAAGCGGCGGTACTACGAGAGAGCCGCCCGCTGGCCCGACGGCTTCGCCGTGCTCGGCGACGCCGTCGCCGGCTACAACCCCGTCTACGGCCACGGGCTGAGCGCCGCCGCGCAGAGCGTGATCGCCCTGCGCCACGTCCTGCGCCAACAGGATCTCGGCGCACCCGGTACCGCCCGGCGCGTCCAAAAGGCCGCGGCCCGGCCGGTCGAGAACGCCTGGAGCCTGGCCGTGGGACAGGACGTGTTCTATCCGGACGCCAGCGACCAGCCGCCCACCCGGCTCGAACGGACCCTCGCCGCCTTCGTCGACAAGGCCGTCGACGCCGGCTCGCGCAACCCCCACGCCCTGCGCATCCTCCTGGACGTGATGAGCATGGAAAAACCACCCGCCCGACTGCTCATGCCCGACATGCTCGCGCTGGTCTACCTCGGCCGAAAGACGCCGCCCCTGGAAGGCCCGCCCCTGACCCCGCACGAACGCGAAGCCACCTCGTGACGTGTCAGCCGCTTCCTGCACGGGATCGCCCGCGCGGGCGACGACCGGCTCAAGGCGCCGTCAGGAGCCGGCGGCGAGCCATGGCATCGGGTCGGTGTACGTTCCGTCGACGAGTACCTCGAAGTGGAGGTGTGGGCCGGTCGACAGGCCGGTCGAGCCGACGAAACCGATCACCGTTCCGGCGTCGACGCTCTGGCCCGAGGTGACCTGAAGGGCCGACAGATGGTTGTACGTCGTCTCCAGCCGTTTCCCGCCGATGGTGCCGTGATCGATCACGATGCGGTTGCCGTAGGCCTTGGTCATCGCCGCGAACACGACCCGTCCCTGCCGTGCGGCGGATATCGGGGCCCCCTGGGGCGCCGCGAAGTCGACGCCGGTGTGCAGCTTGGTCACACCGGTGAGCGGGTGCTGGCGTGTGCCGAAGGGTGAGGTGACCACGAGAGAGGTGAGCGGCGGTGCCAGCACCGCGCTCGCCGCCCCGCTGCCGGAACTCCCGCTCTCCACCCGGTCGTACGTCTTGTAGCGCGGGAACAGTGCCTTGACCGCGGTGACGTAGGTCCGTGCCTTCGTGGGGACGTGCCCCGCCCGGGTCACCTCGTCCGTGCCCACCGTGTAGGCGGCGAGGATGAGGTCGAGGGGCTCTCCGGTGACCGTGCCATGGGTCTTGAGACGGGTGACCTTCTTGGCGAGAGCGCAGTCCTCGCGGGCGAGCGCCACGATGGCGTCCACCGGGTCGCGGGGCGAGGACCGTTTGTTGCCGTCCTCGTCCTTGCCCCAGGTCCGCCACTGCGCGTCGGTGAACCCGGCGATTCCCGTCTCGCCCGAGAGCGTGGCGAAGTCGGTGTCCCAGCTGGAACGTTGTTCGATCTGGGCCGCGAGGACGGACGGCTTCAGGACGGTGCACGTCTTGGCCGCCGCACGCAGCCAAGGGACGTAGGCATCCTCGACGTGCTCGGCGACCGCGCCGTCCGCGACCACCGCGCTGTTCGTACTCGGGTCCGGCGACAGAAGAGTGGTCAACCGGCCCGTCGCCGTCATGAACACCGCGAGCCCCACCACGGCGGTCAGCCCCGGCAGGACCAGCAGTGTGAACGGGCCGGGGCGGCGTCTGCGCCGGGTGCGCGCAGCCCCGGGCTCGGGTGGCGACTCGGGGGTCCTGATACTCACCAGGGGACGTTAGCGTTTCGTCCGCCGGACTTCAGGAGGAGCAGAGGCAAGGTCACGTGCCCGTTCGGGCACACCGCGGCGGGCGACGAAACCCGCCGCGGCGCTCATGTGGTCCTTGCTCGGCCCGGAGCGAGCGCGTCGATCCACTCGCGCACGGCCCGGGCCGTCGTCGGGGCGTTCTCCTCCAGCACACCGAGATGGCTGCCGGGGGCGTCCACCGTGTCGTGGGGGAGCGGCCAGGACGACCGCCACCGTTCCGGCATGTCCGGCAGTGGCTCGCAGGCGCGCACCAACAGGGTGGGAACCTGCGTGGGTTGAGGGTCCCAGCCGCGGAACATACGGGTGTAGGCGCCCAGCGCCAGCAAGGTCAGATCGTCCACCGCGCTGTCGAACCGCTCGCCGACGGCCGCGGGGATCCGGGCGGGCATCGCCAGCAGCCAGGGCTCGGCTTCGCGATCGGGGGTGACGTGGTACGAGTCCACCAGCACGAGTCCGGCCGGAGGCGCGCCGTCGGCTGCCAGCCGGGCGGTGACCGCGTGGGCGGCCGAACCGCCCATGGAGTGGCCCACGACGACGTAAGGGCGATCGCCGAGCTGCCGTCGGACGGTCGCGGCGTGCAGTTCGGCCAGCGTCTCCAGGTCCCGTGCCACGGCGACTCCGGTGTCGACGCCGGGGTGGCGCAGTTCGAAGACGTCCCGCTCGCCGTCGAAGGGGCCGGCGAGCCCCGCGTACCAGGGCCGACCGAGGTTGGTGGCGAAGCCGGGAACGCAGACGAGTGCCGGACCGTCCGCCCCCGAGGCCAGTCGCAGCGGCGGTATCGCGTGCTGGGCACCCTCGTCGTGGCCGAAGGTGGGTGCGGCGAGGGACGCGCTCACGAGGAGGTGCATCGCGGAGACGACGTCGCCCGTTTCACAGACCTGCCGATAGAGGGTCGGCAGCGACCTGCCGGTTCCGCGCCGGCGCTCAACCGTTGGGACGTCGGGGCGGGTCGGTTCATGACGCCGATCGCCCGCCGGCGGCCCGGCGGCAGCGGCATCGTCGGCCAGGGCGCCGCTCAGCTCGGCGTACAGGTGATCCGCGAGCCGCTCCGCGCTGGGCCAGTCGTACGCGACGGTGGCCGCCAGCGGGATCCCGGCGAGCAGGCTCAGCCGGTTGCGCAGCAGGACGCTCATCAGCGAGTCGAGACCGAGCTCCGGGAAGTCCCGGTCGACGGCCTCGACCTGCGCATGACCGAGCACCGTGGCGACCTCGGCGCGGACCAGTTCCACCAGGGTGGGCGCACGCTCGGACGGCGGCAGTGCCGCGAGGCGCTCTCGCCAGGCCCCGGCGACGCCGTCCGGCTCCGTCACCTCGCCCGCCACCCTGTTCGCCGCCGCGGGTGAGGCCGTCGGCCGGGCAGGGCGCAGCAGCCCCCGCAGCGGCGGCGGAACCTGTGTCCCGGCGGGCAGCGCTGCCGGCGAGCGGTCCAGCGGCAGCGGTGCGAGGACCGGCTCCCGGCCGCCGAGTGCGGCGTCGAACAGTGCCAGCGCCTGTTCCGGGGAGACCGCGCGCACCGCCCCGCCGTGCACCCGGCCCGCGCGCGCCGCCATCCCGTCGTCGTCGGCCCAGGGACCCCAGGCCAGGGACAGCGCGGGGAGGCCGAGGGCGGTGCGGTGACGGGCGAGTGCGTCCAGGAAGGAGTTCGCCGCCGCATAGTTGGCCTGGCCGGGATTGCCCAGCAGCCCGGCGGCCGAGGAGAACAGGACGAACTGCGACAGCGGCAGATCCTTCGTGAGCTCGTGCAGATGCCAGGCCGCGTCGGCCTTCGGCCGCAGTACGGCCGCCAGCCGCTCGGGGGTCATCGCTTCCAGCACGCCGTCGTCCAGGACCCCGGCCGTGTGCACCACGGTGGTGACGTCGGGTCCGAACTCCTTGATGAGGGACGTCAGTTGATCCCGCTCGGTGATGTCGCAGGCCATCAGGTCCACCCGCGCCCCCGCGCCTTCGAGCTCGGAGCGCAGCGCCTGCGCCCCCGGCGCCCGCTCCCCTCGTCGGCTGACGAGCACGAGATGCCGTGCGCCGTGCCGATCGACCAGATGCCGGGCCAGCAGCGCGCCCAGGGAGCCGGTGCCGCCGGTGATCAGGACGGTGCCCCGGCCGAGGGAGCCGTCCGCCGCCGCCCCGGGAGTGGCCGCGAGCCGAGGGACACTCAGCAAGCCGCCCCGGATGGCCAGTTGCGGTTCGCCCGTGCCGAGGGCGGCAGGCAGCAGCCGTAGCGACTCGGGACGGCCGTCCACATCCACGAGCGTGAGGCGACCGGGGTACTCGGCCTGCGCGGCCCGCAGCAACCCCCAGACCGTCGCGGCGGGCAGGTCCGGCGCCGCATCGGCGGCGCCACGCGTGACCACGGCCAGCCGCCCGGAACCGGCGAGCCGCGCACGCAGCGGATCCAGTGCCCGTACGGTCAGCGCGTGGGCCGCGGCGGCGGGGTCGGTCCCCTCGTCGGCGTGGGCGGACAAGGACACCACGACCACCTCCGGAGCGTCCGCGGCCCCGGACGCCCTGTCCCGCCGCGGCAGGAACGCGGCCAGCCCCAGGTCGTCGGGTTCCTCCACCGCGACGGCGGGGCCTTCGCCGACAGCCGGAACGCCGGTCCACCGCAGCCTGTACAGCTCTCCGACCGGGGCGACACCCGCCTTCGGCACCGGTCGGGTCGTCATCGACTCCAGCCGGGCCACGGGCGCACCCGAGGGCGTGGCGAGGTCGAGGCCGACCGTGTCCGGGCCGGTGTTCCTGATGCGTACGCGCAGCGCCGTGGCCCCGGTCGCGTGCAGCGTCAGGCCCTGCCAGGCGAACGGAAGCCGGGCCGGTCCGGAGGGCGGCTGGGCAAGCAGTCCCGCGTGCAGGGCGGCGTCCAGCAGCGCCGGGTGGAGGGCGTGACGCCGGGCCTCCGGGAACGACACCGGGCCGACTTCGGCGAACAACTCCTCGCCTCGCCGCCACAGGGCCGTGACGCCCCGGAACGCCGGCCCGTACGCGAGCCCGGTGGCGGCCAGCCGTTCGTAGGCGCCGGTGAGATCCACGGGCGTGGCACCCGGCGGCGGCCACGCGCCGAGCGAGGCCGGGCGCTCCAGGACACCCGCAACCGCCGGTCCGAGCCGACCGGTCGCATGGTGCGTCCAGGCGCCGAGCGCACCGGACTCCTCCGGTCGCGCGTACACGTCCGCCGTGCGCCGTCCGGCGCCGTCCGGCTCTCCCAGGGCCACCTGGACCTGGATCCCCTCATCGTCGGCGGCGGGGAGGAACAGCGGGGTGAGAAGGGCGAGATCCTCCAGTACGGCGACACCGCACGCGTCACCGGCATGGAGCACCAGGTCGGCGAACGCGGCCCCGGGCACCAGGGTGTGCCCGCCCACGGCATGGTCGCGCAGCCACGGCTGGGCCGCGCCGGACAGCTGGCCACCGCACAGCACACGCTCCGTGCCCGGCACGGTGACCGTCTGGGTGAGCAGCGGATGGCCCGAACCGGCTGCCGCGTCGGTGGTGGGCTCGGACAGCCAGTAGCGCTGCCGCTGGAAGGGATAGGTCGGCAGGTCGACCCGGCGGGCGCCGCTGTCCGCGTACACCCGGCGCCAGTCCACCGGCACACCGTGGGCGTGGAGTCGACCGAGCGCGTCGAACAGCGTCCGCGGCTCCGGGGCGCCCCGCCGGGCGGCGGCCGTGAACAGCGGGTCCTTGCCGCTCTCGGCCAGAGCCGTCGTGGCCTGGGCCGTGAGGTGCGCGTCCGGCCCGATCTCGGTGAACGCGGTCACCCGCCCGTCGTACGCCAGCCAGCGCAGCGCGTCCCCGAACCGCACGGCCTCGCGGGCGTGCCGTACCCAGTACTCGGCCGACCGCAGCTCGTCTCCGGCGGCCGGGCGTCCCGTCAGCCCCGACAGCACCGGAATGCGGGCCTGACCGTACGTCAGTCCGCCGACGACACGGCCGAATTCGGCGAGCATCGGGTCCATCAGCGGGGAGTGGAAGGCATGGCTGACCCGCAGCCGGACGGTGCGGCGCCCGAGGGCGGCGAAGCGCCGGGCGAGCGCGAGGACGGGTTCCTCCACACCGGAGACCACGACCGCGCGGGGGCCGTTCACGGCAGCGATCGCGGTCCCGTCGGTCAGCTCGCGGGTCACCTCCACCTCGGTGGCGTCGAGCGCCACCATGGCGCCGCCCTCAGGCAGCTCCCGCATCAACCGACCCCGGGCCGCGACCAGTTGGACGGCGTCCCGCTCCGACAGGATGCCCGCGGCGTGCGCCGCCGCCGCCTCGCCGATCGAGTGTCCGACCAGGAAGTCCGGCCGTACGCCCCAGGACTCCAGGAGTCGGAAGGCGGACACCTCGAAGGTGAACAGGGCCGCCTGGGCGAAGTCCGTACGATCCAGCAGCGCGTTCTCGGCGGTGTCCCAGAGCACCGAGCGCAACGGGCGTTCCAAGTGCGCGTCGAAGCGGTCGCACAAGGCGTTGAAGCTGTCGGCGAAGACCGGGAAGACCTCGCACAACTCCCTTCCCATCCCCGAGCGTTGGGCTCCCTGACCGGTGAACAGCAGGGCCGACCGGCCGGCGGAGTCCGCCGGGCGGGACACGGCGGTCGCCGCCAGGGCGTCCAGGGCGCTCAGCGTCTCCGCGCGGTCCTCGGCGGCGACGGCGGCTCGGTGGGGGAGTGCGGCCCGGCCGGTGGCGTGGGTGAACGCCACGTCGACCAGGGCGAGTTCGGGGCGCTCCCGCAGTACGGCCGCGGTCCGTGCGGCCTGCGCCCGCAGCGCGGCCGAATTCGCGCCGGAGAGGAGCAGCGGCGGTGTCACCGCGCCGCGACGGGAGGGTGCCGCGGCGACCGTGCCCGCCTCGGCCTCCTCCAGGATCACGTGCGCGTTGGTCCCGCCGATGCCGAACGCCGACACCGCCGCCCGGCGGGGCCGCCCGGGCACGGGCCGCCACTCCTCGTCCCGGGTCAGCAGCCGTACGGCGCCCGACGACCAGTCCACCCGTGGTGACGGCTCGTCGGCGTGCAGCGTGCGCGGGAGCCGTTCGTGGTGCATCGCCAGTACGGTCTTGATGACACCGCCCACCCCGGCCGCCGCCTGGGTGTGCCCGAGATTGGACTTCAACGAGCCCAGCCACAGCGGCTGTTGGGCTGCCCGGTCCTGCCCGTACGTGGCCAGCAGAGCCTGCGCCTCGATCGGATCGCCGAGCGCGGTGCCCGTGCCGTGTGCCTCCACCGAGTCCACGTCCGTTGGAGACAGTCCCGCGTCGGCGAGGGCCGCGTGGATCACCCTTTGCTGAGCGGGCCCGTTGGGGGCGGTCAGCCCGTTGGACGCGCCGTCGGAGTTGACGGCCGAGCCGCGCAGCACGGCCAGGACCGGATGACCGTTGCGGCGCGCGTCGGACAGCCGTTCCAGCAGAACCAGCCCCACGCCCTCGCCCCAGGCGGTGCCGTCGGCCGCCGCGGAGAAGGGTTTGCAGCGCCCGTCCGGTGCCAGCCCGCGCAGCCTGCTGAACGCGATGAACGGGCCGGGCGAGGCCATGACCGTGACCCCGCCCGCGACGGCCAGCGAACACTCGCCGTCGCGCAGGGACCGTACGGCCGTGTGCATCGCCACCAGCGACGACGAGCACGCGGTGTCCACCGTCACGGCGGGCCCGCGCAGCCCCAGCGTGTAGGCGATCCGGCCGGAGGCGACGCTGCCCGCCGAACCGAGGGCGAGATGCGCCTCCAGTTCGTGTCCGCCACGCTGCAGGAGGCGGCGCCCGTAGTCGGCGTGCATCACGCCGACGAAGACACCGGTGTCGCTGCCGCGCAGCCCCGACGGGTCGAGGCCTGCCCGTTCCAGCAACTCCCAGCCGGTCTCCAGCAGCAGCCGTTGCTGCGGATCGGTGGCCAGCGCCTCGCGCGGCGACATGTTGAAGAAGGCCGCGTCGAAGTCGGCCGCCCGGTGCAGGAAGCCGCCCCTGCGGGTGAGGGAGGTGCCGGGCCGGTCGGGGTCGGGATCGTACAGGTCGGCTGTGTTCCAGCCACGGTCGGTGGGGAAGTCCGAGGTCGCGTCGGTGCCGTCCGCGACGAGCCGCCACAGATCCTCCGGGGACTCCACGCCCCCCGGGTAGCGGCATGCCATGGCCACGACGGCGATGGGCTCCCTGGGCTCGACGCGGGCTCCGCCGCCGGACGTGCGTGCGGCGGCGGGCCTGTGGTCGCCGCGCAGCGCGTCGCGCACCAGGACCGCCGCGGCGGCCGGCGTGGGATGGTCGAACACCAGCGTCGCCGGCAGATCGAGGCCGGTCGCCGTGCCCAGCCGGTCGCGCAACAGCACACCGCCGAGCGAGGTGAGTCCCTGGGCCGTGAAGGGCAGTTCGGGATCGAGCGACTGCGCGGGGACGTCGAGCGTGCGGGCGGTCTCGTCGAGTACCAGGTCCAGTACGGCGTCGGACGCGGCCGTCAGCCGCTCACGCAACGCCGAGGACGCGGCCGAACGTTCGGCGGCGAGCCGCTCCGTCAACTGCTGGGCGAGCGCGGACCGGACGATCTTGCCGGAGGGCGTGCGGGGGATCGCGGGGGTCGGGTAGATCTCGTCCGGCACCTTGAACCCGGACAGCCGCTCCCGGCAGTCGGCGAGCGCCCGCGCCGTGTCGAACCCGTCCGGTCCCGGGACGACGAAGGCGACCGGCACCTCGCCCAGCACGTCGTGCCGCCGGCCGACGACAGCGGCGTCGGCGATGTCGGGACGGGCCAGCAGTACCTGTTCGACCTCGGACGGGTTGATGTTCTCCCCGCCCCGGATGATGAGTTCCTTGACCCGGCCGGTGACATGGAGATGGCCGTTCGCGCCGAGCCGGCCCAGGTCCCCGGTGCGGTACCAACCGTCGGAGAACGCCTTCGCGGTGGCGTCCGGACGGTTGTGATAGCCCGTCATCAGTCCGGGGCCGCGGACCCAGATCTCCCCGTCGGCCCCGTCGGCCCCGTCGGCCCCGTCGGCCCCGTCGGTGACCTCGGCACCGGTGGACGGATCGGTCAGCCGCACCGAGAGCCCCGGCAGCGGAGGCCCGCTGGAGGCGTCGTTGCGGGGTCCGTCGAGCCGCTGGACCGCGATCTTCCCGCAGGTCTCCGTGGAGCCGTAGCCGTCGAGCAGGGGAGCGCCGAGGACACGGCCGACCTCCGCCTTCAGCTCAGGGGGACAGGGTGCGCCCCCGGTGACGCACAGGCGCAGTGACGAGGACACCGGGGCCGCCGTCTCCCGCAGCGACTCCAGCAGGAGGCGATAGGTGGCGGGCACCCCGGCCAGAATGGTGAACGGCTCGGCGTCCAGCGCCTGGGCGACGCTCGCACCCGGGGCGAGGAGGCGTGCGCTCGCTCCGACCGCGATCACTCCCATCAGGCACAGCGAGTGCGCGAAGGCGTGGAACATGGGCAGGGGCCACAGCAGCCGGTCCTCCTCCCGCAGTCCGTGCGCCGGCACGTAGGCCGCCGCCACCGACCACAGGGCGGCACGCTGGGTGGAGACCACGCCCTTGCTCTCCCCGGTCGTGCCCGAGGTGTAGAGGATCCACGCCGGATCGTCGAGACCGAGGTCGTCCCGGGGCGCCACACCAGGATCCGTCCCGGCCAGGTCCTCGAAGGCGAGCGCGTCGGCGTGCAGATCCTCGAAGCGGAGCTCGTCGTCGGGCAGGTCGCCCTGGCCGACGACGGCCATCCGTAACTCGGTTCGCTCAGCGGCCAGTCGGGCGACCCGGGTGGCGAGCGACTCCTCGGTGATCACCAGGACCGCGCCGCTGTCGTCGAGGAAATACCCCAGCTCTTCGTCCGACGCACCAGGGTTCAGCAGCACGCCGATGGCCCCGGCCCGCAGCACCCCGAGACAGCTCTCCACGAGCTCCACCCGATTGCCCAGATGGATCGCGACCCGCTCCCCGCGCCGCACCCCGAGCCGCGCCAGATGCCCCGCCAGCCGGCCGGTGCGCTCCTCCAACTCCCGGTAGGTGACGGCGCGGCGGCCGTCCACGTAGGCGGTCCTGCCTCCCCGCCGAGTCGAGTGCTCCCTCAGAGTGCCGGCCAACGCACGCACCAACTCGCCCTGGAACTCGGCCATTTCCCACCCCTACGACTTCGACCGCAGACCACTCGCCGTAACCGTACGTCAGCCGAACCCCCGTTCAGCAGCGCCGCAACCTGGCGGCGCGTCGACCGCAGCTCCACACCATCCCGCCTCCGGCATTCCGGAGGCGGGGCCTTCTTGTTCAGTCCGAGCCGGGACGGGCAATGCGTTCGACACGCGGCTCGGCGAGCCTGGCGTAGTCCGCCCCGGACATGGCCAGCGAGCGATCAAGGCGGGCGGCGTTGAAGTAGAGGCACGGCCGCGCGACGACGTCCGGATCAGCGACGAGTTCGAGTGCGGGGTCGAAGCTGAAGGGCAGAACGGTGCCGGGGACGGCATGGGCCAGTCGCTCCGCCGTGGCAGCGTCGCAGAATCCGACGTAGCGGGCCGCGAACAGCGTGCGGATGGCGTCGAGGTCCACACGCCGGTCCCCGGGGACGACCGCGAGCACGTGGCGAGTGACCCGCCGGTCGATCTTGACCATCAGGACGAGGCACTTCGCGGCCTCGGACACCGGGTGCCCGCGCAGTGCGCTGACCGTGTCGGTGGTGCCTTCCGGTTCGTGGTCGATGAGTTCGTACGCGGTCGCGGTGCTGTCGAGCAGGCTGATCAGACGCTCGTAGGTGCCGTTGTCCGGCATGGGGACTCCTCGATGTGGGTGGTGCGGTGGGTGCGTTCGATGTGCTGTCCCCAGTACGTTCCGG
Organism: Streptomyces sp. GbtcB7; assembly: GCF_019091445.1. Lineage (NCBI taxonomy): Bacteria > Bacillati > Actinomycetota > Actinomycetes > Kitasatosporales > Streptomycetaceae > Streptomyces > Streptomyces sp. GbtcB7. The sequence continues at coordinate 228,802 of NZ_JAGXJM010000015.1, read as the reverse complement.
TGACCATGAGCGCAGCGCCGAGGGCGGCGAGGACGGTGAACCCTTCGCCGCCGAGGCAGACGCCGACCACGACCGCCCAGACCGGTTCGGTGCCCAGCAGCAGACTGGCCCGGCTGGCAGAGCTCTTCTGCACCGCCCAGGTCTGGGCGAGGAAGGCGAACACGCTGCAGAACAGGGCGAGATACACGAGCTGGCCCCAGACCGCGGCGTCGACCCGAGTCAGCGTCGGCAGGGCGCTGGCGGCGGGCACGACGAACAGCGCCGAGCCGACAGCCGTCTGGACGGCCGTGAGCTGCAACGGCCGCACGACGCGGCCCTTCGTGAGCCGCCCCACGAGTGCGACATGCGCCGCGCGCACCACGGCGGCGGCGAGCATCAGCAGGTCGCCGATCCCGGGGGTGTGGAAGCCGCTGCCGGACATGAGCAGGGCGACGGCCACCAGACACACACCCGTGGCGGCGAAGAAGCGCGGAGGCAGCCGTCCGTTGTCCGTCGTGCGGTCCAGCAGCGGGGTGAGCACGATGGTGAGGCTGATGATCAGTCCGGCGTTGGCCGCGCTGGTGTGCGCGACCCCGTACGTCTCCAGAACCAGGACAGCGGCCTGAGTGATCCCCAGCACGGTCCCGACTCGTACTTCGTCCCGCGTGCAGCGCTCCTTCCGGCGGCGGGCGCCGACGAGGGCGAGGCAGGCGATGGCGGAGATCGCGTACCGCGCGAACAGCACCACCAGGACGGGCAGGGCATGGGTGGCCGTCTTCGCGGCCAGGTAGCTGGAGCCCCAGACGATGGCGACAAGGAGAAGCACTGCGTCAGTGCGGCGGGTGTGGAACACGCCCCTACGCTGCACTGTTCCCACCCTGAAGCCAAGAACGATGTTCTTCAGCGAACCTGAAGCATCACTACACTGAGCAGGTGAATGAGCGACAGTTGCAGATCTTGCGGGAGCTCGGCGAGTCGGGAAGCGTCACCGCCACCGCCGAGGCGCTGTTGATGACGCCCTCGGCGATCTCCCAGCAGTTGCGGCTGCTGCAACGCTCGATCCCGGTCCCTCTCACCGAACGTGACGGCCGACGGCTGGTGCTCACCGATGCCGGGCAAGCCCTGGCCCGTGCCGCGATCGAGGTGGAGACCGCGATGGCCACGGCACGGCACGCGATCGACGAGTTCGTCGACCAGCCGGACGCGGGCGTGTCGGTGGCGGCCTTCCACAGCGCGGCCTCCGCGTTCTTCCCGCTCCTGCTGCTCGGCCAGGCAGGACCTGGACGCCCGCGGCTCTCGCTCGCCGACGAGGACGTCGCGCAGGACCACTTCCCCGGACTGACCCGGGACTACGACCTCGTACTCGCCCACCGTCTCGACCAGGCGCCGCCGTGGCCGGACACGGTCACCGCCGACACGCTGCTGCGTGAACCGCTGGACGTCGCCCTGCCGGCCGGCCACCCCCTGACCGCCAAACGACGTCTGACCCCGCGCGACGTCGCGGACCAACCCTGGATCACCGTTCACGACGGGTTCCCGCTGATGGCCACCATCGACGCCATCGCGAGCGCCGCGAACCGACGGCTCGACATCGTCCATCGCATCAACGAATTCTCGGTCGTCGCCGAGGCCGTCGCCGCCGGAGGGGGCCTGGCCCTCATGCCCCGCTGGACCACGCGCCCACACCCCGCGCTCGTCCTCAGACCTCTCAGTGGCGTGCACACCCGGCGCCACATCGACGTGCTCCACCGCCCCGAACGCGCCGCACGAAGAGCCGTACGCACGGTGCTCACCGAACTCCACCGGGCAGCGGCGACGATCCAGAGGCGGGACGGCGGCGCGGTTCCGGCGTGAAAGCGACGCCCGCGACCAGACCGGTCAGGATTCGAGAAGCGCCGGCCGGCGAGCCGCAGCTAGCGTGACGGCCAGGTCGGCAGCGACCGCTGCCGCGAACGCTCCGACGCGGGAAAAGGCAGACGTTACCCTCGGGGCTGGTCGGATCCAGCCAGGCGACGCCGACGGAGTCCGCGAACGCGGCCCCACTCGACAGATGGAGACACGATGAGCATGGCCCCGAGGACGGACACGCAGTCGCCTGCGCCGCACGTTGCCGACAGCCACGATCTGATCCGCGTGCACGGTGCGCGCGAGAACAATCTCAAGGACGTCAGCATCGAGATCCCGAAGCGCCGGCTGACGGTGTTCACCGGCGTGTCCGGCTCGGGCAAGAGCTCGCTGGTGTTCGACACGATCGCGGCGGAGTCGCAGCGACTGATCAACGAGACGTACAGCGCCTTCGTGCAGGGCTTCATGCCGACGCTGGCGCGGCCCGAGGTCGACGTCCTCGACGGGCTGACCACCGTGATCACCGTCGACCAGCAGCGGCTGGGCGCCGACCCCCGCTCCACGGTCGGCACCGCCACCGACGCCAACGCGATGCTGCGCATCCTCTTCAGCCGGCTCGGCAAGCCGCACATCGGTTCGCCCAAGGCGTTCTCCTTCAACGTCGCCTCGATCAGCGGAGCCGGCGCGGTCACCATGGAGCGCGGCGGACAGACCGTGAAGGAGCGCCGCAGCTTCAGCATCACCGGCGGCATGTGCCCGCGCTGCGAGGGCCGTGGCTCGGTCTCCGACCTCGACCTCACCCAGCTCTACGACGACTCCAAGTCGCTCTCCGAGGGCGCGATCACCGTCCCCGGCTACACGGGGGGCGGCTGGAACTCACGGCTCTACAGCGAGTCGGGCTTCTTCGACCCGGACAAGCCGATCCGCAAGTTCACCAAGAAGGAACTGCACGACTTCCTGCACCGCGAGCCGACCCGGATGAAGATCGCGGGCATCAACATGACCTACGAGGGGCTGATCCCGCGGATCCAGAGGTCGATGCTCGCCAAGGAGCGGGAGGGCATGCAGCCGCACATCCGGGAGTTCGTGGACCGGGCGGTCACCTTCACCACCTGCCCCGAGTGCGACGGCACCCGGCTCAACGAAGGGGCCCGGTCGTCGAAGATCAAGCGGATCAGCATCGCCGACGCCTGCGCGATGCAGATCAGCGACCTGGCCGAGTGGGTCCGCGGTCTCGACGAGCCGTCGGTGGCGCCGCTGCTCACCGCGCTGCAGCAGACCCTCGACTCGTTCGTGGAGATCGGGCTCGGCTACCTCTCGCTCGACCGGCCGGCGGGCACGCTGTCCGGCGGCGAGGCGCAGCGCGTCAAGATGATCCGCCACCTCGGCTCCTCGCTCACCGACGTCACCTACGTCTTCGACGAGCCCACCATCGGCCTGCACCCGCATGACATCCAGCGGATGAACGACCTGCTGCTGCGGCTGCGGGACAAGGGCAACACAGTGCTCGTCGTGGAGCACAAGCCGGAGACGATCGCGATCGCCGACCATGTCGTCGACCTCGGCCCCGGTGCCGGTACGGCGGGCGGCACCGTCTGCTTCGAAGGCACCGTCGAGGGGCTGCGGACCGGTGGCACCATCACCGGCCGCCATTTCGACGACCGGGCCGCCGTCAAGGAGACGGTGCGCAAGCCCACCGGCACGCTGGAGATCCGCGGCGCGAGGACGCACAACCTGCAGGGCGTCGACGTCGACATCCCGCTCGGGGTGCTTGCCGTCGTCACCGGCGTCGCCGGTTCCGGGAAAAGCTCGCTCGTGCACGGCTCGATCCCGGCCGGCGAGGGCGTGGTGTCGGTCGACCAGGCCGCGATCCGCGGCTCCAGGCGCAGCAACCCGGCGACGTACACCGGACTGCTCGACCCGATCCGCAAGGCGTTCGCCAAGGTCAACGGCGTGAAGCCGGCCCTGTTCAGCGCCAACTCCGAGGGCGCCTGCCCCACCTGCAACGGCGCCGGCGTCATCTACACCGACCTGGCGATGATGGCCGGCGTCGCGACCACCTGCGAGGAGTGCGAGGGGAAGCGGTTCCAGGCATCGGTGCTCGACTACCACCTCGGCGGCCGCGACATCAGCGAGGTGCTCGCGATGTCGGTGACCGAGGCCGAGGAGTTCTTCGGCGCCGGCGAGGCGGCGACGCCGGCCGCGCACAGGATCCTGACCCGGCTCGCCGACGTCGGCCTCGGCTACCTGACCCTCGGCCAGCCCCTCACCACCCTCTCCGGCGGCGAGCGCCAGCGCCTCAAGCTGGCCACGCACATGGCGGAGAAGGGCGGCATCTACGTCCTCGACGAGCCCACCGCCGGCCTCCACCTCGCCGACGTCGAGCAGCTGCTCGGCCTGCTCGACCGGCTCGTCGACGCCGGCAAGTCGGTCATCGTCGTCGAGCACCACCAGGCGGTCATGGCGCACGCCGACTGGATCATCGACCTCGGCCCCGGCGCCGGCCACGACGGCGGCCGCCTCGTCTTCGAGGGCACCCCCGCCGACCTCGTCGCAGCCCGCTCCACTCTCACCGGCGAGCACCTCGCGACCTACGTCGGCCCCTGACACAGGCCCTCGCGACCCGATTCAAGTCAACGCCGAGCGCACCACGTGGTTTGTGGTCCTGGTCCCCGACTCATCGGGTTGAGGGCCCTGGGCCACTGCCACGGTCGGCCACTCCAACACGGTCAGTTCCGGCCACTGTTGTTGCCAACGGGCTGCTTTGGTCTCGTAGACCTCCCGAGGGGCGAGTACCGGATTGGGGCGTACGACGAGGTTGAACACGTCAGCGAGTCCGTGCGGTGCGTAGACACGCCACCGACCGTCGGCCTCCAACCGCACCCCCAGACAGCAGGTGGTCGCCGCGAAGCAGTCGACGGCTGCCTCAGTGGAGGTGTGGGGAGGGCACGGAATCCCGAACTTCCGCTCGTACCAGAGGTGAACCCGCGCCTCGTTGCGAACCTCGACCTCGGCAGGCAGACCGGCGAAGACCTTTCGGGCCGCCTTGATCACCTCGTCCTCCGCCTCCCAGGACAGGTCACCGTCGTCGAAGTAGAAGAGGTCGTAGTCCTTGATCCCCTTGGTCGGCGGCCGGTCGGTCACCACGTTCCACACCGTCTGGAACAGACACCCCGCGGTCAGGTACCAGCCGGGCAAGTCCAGTGCCGCCGCCCGGCGCAGCACCTCCAGCAGCACCTCATTGCGTGACAGAACGGACTTCAGGGCGGTGAGCTGCTCATCCAGCGGAAGACGACCGATCATCGCCCATGCCTACCACGCCACACGCCGTCGCGGTGCCGCCGGTCGCGCTCGACCCCGCACCGGTGGGTGGCCTGCATGAGTCCGCGTGGCGGCGGCACTACCGTGGTCGGCGTAAGGGTGTAATCACATGAGGGCCGACCCCCGGGTGGCGCGATGTGTTGGAGTGCGACGGCCGACCTGGCCGCCGGTGTCGGGATCGGTGCGGTCGGGGTGGCCTGTGTGGCGCGGGCGCGGCGGGTCCGTGATCTGCCGCTGGCCGCGCTGCCGTTGATCCTCGGGGCGCATCAGATCGTGGAGTCCGTGGTCTGGGACTCCGGCGGGGGTACGGGCCCGGCGACCGTCGTCTGGGCCGTCATCGCGCTGCCTCTGCTCGCGCTGTGGGTCCCGGCCGGTGTGATGTGCGCGGCGCCCCCGCACGCCCGGCGCGGGCTGACGGTCCCCCTGGCGATCGGCCTCGTGACGGCAGTCGCACTCGCGTACGCCCTCGTGACCCGTCCCGTGCGAGCGGAGGTCCGCGGCCACACCCTCGGCTACTTCGTGCATCTGGACCATCCCGAACTGCTCGTCGCCGGCTATCTCCTGGCCACCGTCGGCTCCCTCCTGCTCTCCGGTGACCGTGGGCTTCTGCTGCTCGGGATGCTGATGGGCACGGGCGCGCTGATCTGCTGGGTGCTGTGGGAGTTGGAGTTCGTGTCGACCTGGTGCGCGTTCGCGGCGGTCGGTTCGGTGGCGCTGTTCGGCTGGGTGCGTCGGCGCCCGGTCGCTCCGGACGCGGGGCGCTGACAGGCATGTCGTGCGCGGCCCGCACGGCCGTCGACGTCGTTCAACCGATCGGTTGAACGCGGGTTCCACCGCCCGCGCGTCCTCCGCTGCGTACGGATGACGCGCGGCCGCACGCCGCGGCGCCAGAATCGCCACTGACCATGGCGCCGCGTTCAACCCGCCGAGGTCCTCACCCCCATCAGAGAGGCCCCACAGAGTGTCCAGTTTCCTCAGCAGACGACGTGTACTTGCCACCGGAGCCGGTGCCGCCGCCCTCGGCCTCGGAGCGTTCGGCGCCGCGGCCGGCCCCGCCGCTGCCTCGTCCACCGGGTCCCGGCGGGCCGGCGGGACCGAGGAGACCAGGACGCTCGACGAGCTGTACCGGGCCGCCCTGGCGGACGGCGGCAAGCTCGTCATCTACGCCGGCGGAGACACCCCGACACAACAGGACGGCACCAAGGCCGCCTTCCTCAAACGCTTCCCGGACATCGACCTGAAGCTCATCGTGGACTACAGCAAGTACCACGACGTCCGCGTCGACAACCAGTTCGCCACCGACACCCTGGTCCCCGACGTCGTACAACTGCAGACGCTCCAGGACTTCACCCGCTGGAAGGAGCAGGGCCGCCTGCTGCCGTACAAGCCGGCCGGATTCTCCCAGGTGTACGACGGTTTCAAGGACCCGCACGGCGCCTGGGTCGCCATCGGCGCGATCGGCTTCAGCTTCCTGTACGACGTCGCCGCGGCCGGCGCGGACGCCCCGAAGACCCCGCTCGACCTGATCGACCCGAAGTGGAAGGGGAAGATCGCCTCGTCGTACCCGCACGACGACGACGCGGTCCTCTACCTCTACAGCCTGTACGCGCAGAAGTACGGCTGGGACTGGGTGGCCGCGCTCGCCCGGCAGGACGTGCGGTTCGCCCGGGGCAGCAACTCCCCAGGAGACGCGGTCTTCGGCAAGCAGAAGACGATCGGCATCGGCACGGCGGGCACGCTGACCTCCCCGGCCACCTCTCCCGCGAAGTGGGTCGTCGCCGACGGACACCCCTTCATGGCCTGGGGCCAGCGCGCCGCCATCCTCAAGCAGGCCAGGAACGCGACGGCCGCCAAGCTGTACCTCAACTGGCAGCTGTCCACCACCCAGCAGCAGGCGTCCTTCAACGGCTGGTCGGTGCGGACCGACGTCACGCCCGCGGCCGGTCTGAAGCCGATCTGGGAGTACCCCGACGCCCACATCCACGGCTTCCCCCGCTTCATGGCCGACCGCGCGGCCGTCGAGCGCTGGAAGCAGACCTTCGCCCTCTACTTCGGCGAGGTGAAGGGCGACCCCACGCCAGGCTGGCCCGGCCTGCACCCGGGGGCGTAACCGCTGGTGGGGTCGCTGGTCTCCGTACGCCGGTCCGAACGGAGACCGGCGGTCCCGCTCTTCACATGGGCCCTACAGGCGACGGATAGACTCGGATGCCCTGTCCGACTGGATCAGTCCGCCCCAAGGGGATCTGCCGTGCCCGACCGCGCCCCACTGACCGACCGCGGCAACCGGCCCACCCTGGAACACGTTTCGCACCTCGCCCTCTTCCTCGTCGTCGGCGCCGGACTCGTGCGCCTCGCCCAGCTCGAGATCCCCCTGTGCTGGTACATCGTGACCGTCAGCGGGCTGCTGGCCGTGACGTACGCGAGCGGGCTCGCCTACTGGGACCGGCTCGGCCCGCTCGGCCGGCGCCTCTGGATCCCCCTGCTGCTCCTGCTGTGGACCACCCTCGTCTTCCTCGCGCCGTCACCGCTGACGACGGCCTACGTCTGGTGTGCCGTCCCGCTGGCCTGCGTGGCCCTGCGCGCGCTCGGCCGCCGCTCCGCGATGGTCACGGTCGCCGTGATCACCTTCGTGCTCGTCGTCGCACTCGTCCAGTCCACGGGCCGGTTCGACCCGGAGGTCGTCCTCGTTCCGGTGGCGGCCGTCTGGGGAACCGTCGCCCTCTACCGCGGCCAGCAGCGGGACGCCGCGATCCGCCAGCGCCTCGTCGAGGAACTGCGGGACACCCGCGACACGCTCGCGCGGCAGCAACGCCAGGCGGGCGTACTGGCGGAACGCACCCGCATCGCCCGCGATCTGCACGACACCCTGGCCCAGGAACTCGCCGGCAGCCTGATGCTGCTCCAGGCGGCCGAGCGCGACTGGGACGCGCGGCCGGAGGTGACACGCACCCGTGTCCGTGCCGTGGCCGACGGCCTGGGCAGCAACCTCGCCGAGACCCGCCGGATGATCCGGGACCTGACCCCGTCCACCGTCGCCGAGGCCGGCCTCGAAGGCGCGCTACGGCTGCTGTGCGACCGTTCGCGTCAGGAAGGTGCCGCGGCCCGGGTACGGTTCCGCTCGCTCGGAACGCATCAGCCCGCCCTCCACGACCAGGCCGCCACCACCCTGTTCCGCATCGCCCAGAACGCCCTGGCGAACGTACGCGAACACGCCCACGCGGTGAACGTACTGGTCACCTTCCACCGGCACGCCGATCGCGTCGAACTCGAAGTGAGCGACGACGGAGTCGGGTTCGACCCGGCCGCCACGTTCGCGAGCGAGCACTCGCCGGGCGCCGTCCGGACGGACCGCGGATTCGGCCTCCCGGCCGCTCGCGCGCGCCTGCGTGAGTGCGGGGGCGACCTCGACGTCAGCAGCGCACCCGGCCGGGGCACCAGGATCCGCGCCTCGGTGTCCGTACGGCCCCGACCGCGGCCGGTCGAGCCGTCGTTCACATCGGCGACCGCCCGATGACCGCCGCACCGCTGCGCGTGCTGATCGCCGACGACCACACCGTCGTACGTGCCGGACTGCGGGCCCTGCTGGCAGGTGAACCCGACCTCGACGTGATCGCCGAGGCGGGCAGCGGCGAGGAAGCGGTCCGTCTGGGGGCCCGGTTGACCCCGGACGTCGTGCTGATGGATCTGCGGTTCGCCGGACCGGGTCAGGGGATCGACGGCGTCGAGGCGGCCCGTCGGCTCGGCGCCCGGGCGCCCGGTGTGGCGGTGGTGATGCTGACCAGCTACGCCGGACGGGCCGATGTCGTCCGCGCGTTGGAAGCGGGTGCGCGCGGCTACGTACTCAAGGCGGGGCCGCCGGAGGAACTGTTCCAGGCGGTCCGCACCGCGGCCGCGGGCTCCATGGGACTCGCCGCGGAGATCGTCGGCGAACTCGTCGGCCAAGTGGTCAACCCGGAGCAGGACTTGAGCCATCGCGAGATCGAGGTCGTCCGGCTGCTGGCCGAGGGGCGCAGCAACCGGGCCATCGCCGAGGCGTTGTACCTCAGCGAGGCCACGGTCAAGACCCACCTCGTGCGCGTGTATCGCAAACTCAGGGTCGACAACCGGGCGGCGGCCGTGTCGGAGGCCGTGCGCAGGGGACTGCTCGAACTCACCTGACACGCAAGGCGTTCGACGCGGCCGAGGCGTCCTCTCCGCACCCGCGCCGACGGTCACGGGCGGGCGCGGAGAGGGATGGCGCCGTAGGGCTAGGAGCCGGTCCCGGCGGTCACGTCGGACACCGTCCACCGTTGGTTGGAGCCGGAGTTCGGCGTCCAGATCGTGACGGCGGATCCGTCGGCGGTGGCCTGGCCGCCCACCTCCAGGAGCCTTCCGGTGGCGGCGTTGACGAGGGTCCAGGTGCCGTCACCGGTCGTTGACATGATCCACTGCGTGGCCGTGTCACGAGGGCCGGTGTCCGCCTCCAGGCCCGGGGCGCCGTCGCGCACGGCCAGCCGCTTGCCCTGCACCGGGTTGGTGAACACGTAGCGCTGCCGGTTGCCGGTCTGGCCGCTGATCTGTCGCAGCTGCCACCGCTGGCCGGTGACCGTGGCCGCGTCCGTGCTCGCCGTCTTGATGACGAGCTTGCCGCCGTCGTCCGCGACGGTGAGTGCCTTGCCGCTCTGGACGCCGGTCAGGGAGTAGGTGTGGCCCTTCTTCAGCAGAGCGGCGTCCTTGGCCACGCCCGACACGCCCTTGACGACGAAGGAGGTCACGGACTGGGCGGGCACGGTGAACGTGGCCTGGCGGTCGGTGACCGCGACGGGGGTCTGGCGTGCCAGTTTGCCGTCGGCGCTGGTCACCACGGGAGTCACCGTCGCGCCCCGCGCGATGTGGCCGAACCTGGACAGGTCGATGGTGACCGTACGCGCGCTGGTGGTGCTGTTGACGTGGACGACCGTCGCCCCGTTGCCGCTCTTGGAGACCGCGGCGGCGCTGGACGTGTCGTCGGTCTTGATCAGCCGGTCGCCCGGCTTGATGTAGTGGGTGAAGTTGCGGGCGGTGTCGAACTTCGTGTTCGTGTGGATGGGGCAGGTCGCGAGGGTGTCGGCGGAGGTGCAGCTGAACGGGAGCTGGATGCTGCCCCAGTTGCCGCCCTTGGCGGACTCACCGCCGGGCTTCATGTTGTCGTAGTCCTCGACCGGCTGCCAGAACACCCAGGCTCTGGGCTCGAGTTCGCGCAGGTCGTCGACCATCTGCTGGGCCAGACCCAGGCCCGGCCGCATGTCCGTGAAGCTCTGGCCGTCGCCCCAGTCGCCCTCGACCTCGCTCATCCACAGCGGCTTGTCCGCCGCCTTGGCCAGGTCGCGCACACTGGTACGGCCGCCGGTGCCGTAGGTGTGGACGTTCAGCTGGCCGACCAGGTCCCGCACGTCCTGGGGGTAGGAATTCCAGTTCTGCGTGAAGATGCCGGGGTTGGTCTCGTCCATCGCGGAGATCTTCGTGCCGGTCTGCGCCTTCTCGAGGGCGGGGGCCAGTGCGCGGATCACCTGCTGCTGGAGCTCGGGGCCGATGTGCGCCCCCTCCTGCCGGCCGCCGACCGGCTGCCCGTCCGCGCCCAGGCGCGTGCCCCAGTAGTTCGTGTTCGGCTCGTTGAACGGGTCGAGGGTGTCGACCTTGATGCCGTGCGCCTGCTCCAGCCGCTTGGTCGCGCCCGCCAGATAGGCGGCGAAGTCGTCGACGGAGTCGGCCTTGAGCTGGTCGGCGGAGGAGTTGAAGCCGCCGGAGACATAGCCGCTGTTGGTCATGAACCAGGGCGGCGAGTTGCTGAACGTCTCCCAGTGGGTGATGTCCTTCTTGATCCGGTCCACCCACCAGCGCTGTGTGGCGTCGGCGTTCGGGTTCCAGTCGGCCGCGTCGTCGGCGCTCCACCAGTCGGTGTCCGTACGGGTGGTGCCGTCCGGGGCCTTCCACCAGCCCTCGACCGCTCCGCCGGCCCTCAGGTAGTTCTTGACGTCGGGGGCGTTGCCGCCGCCGATGTTGTAGCGGGCGATGTTCAGATTGAGGCCGTCGTCGCCGAACAGGAGCTTGGCGAGCTTCTCGCGGATCGGTGCCGGGTAGTCGCCGGTGGCGTTGGCGAACCAGACAAGGCTGGTGCCCCAGCCCTCGAAGCTCTGCTCCTTGTACGAGGGATCCGGCCGGACGGTCACGGACGCGGCGGCCGCCGGCGCGGTCTCCGCGCTCGTCGGCGGGGCAGTGACCAGGGCTGCCCCGGTGGCCAGTGCGGTGCCTGCGATGGTTCCCAGAAGCCGTCTTGTGCGGGTACGGCGTGCCAACGTGTGCTCCCAACTCGTAGGTGGTCGCTGCGATGGACCGGCGTGCCCCCGGGTGGGGACACGCCGGCTCAACCCTCGAACGGGGGGCCGTGCTCGCTGTTCGAGGGCCGTCAGAGGGCGGGCTGCCGCAGTACGGCGACATCCCGGGGGGAGAGGACGACGGTGCCGTCGTCGTCCGTCCTGCCGACCAGCAGGTCTCCGGAGACTCCGGTCAGCGGCACGGTCTCGTCGGTCCGGTTGACCAGGAACAGATAGCGGCTGTCCGCGCTCCGGCGCACGGTCAGCTCGACGCTTCCCCGCGCGCCGTCCGGCAGTTCACTGTGCACACCGGCCGGGGCGAGCAGCTTCGGCAGTAGCGCGGTGAGACCGTCCGTGCCGAGCCGGGTGGAGACGTACGCGGCCGAGCCCTGGCCCGTCGGACGCCGGGTGACGGCGGGGCGGTCGGCGTACGTGCCGCCGCGGTAGTGCGCCAGCACCTCCACCGCCGGGTCGGTGACGCTGATCCGGTCGGTCCACAGGGTGCCCGTGGCGGCGCCGTCCACGCCGTCCAGCTCGACGTCGGCCGTCTCGCCGTCGAGCAGCGGGCCGAACTCCTCGATGCGGATGCCGAGCAGCTCGCGCAGGGCGCCCGGGTAGCCGCCGAGCCAGATGTGGTCGTTCTCGTCGACGACACCGGAGAAGTACGTGGTGATCAGGTGGCCGCCGTTCTCGGCGTACCGGGTGAGCTCCTTGCCGAGCGGGGCCGGCATGACGTGCAGCACCGGCGTGATCAGGACCTGGTAGCGGTCGAGTTCGGTCTGGGTGGTGACGACGTCGGCCCGGATGCCGAGGGCGAGGAGCGCGGAGTACCAGTCCAGCGCCTCCTGCCGGTAGCTGAGCTGGGCGGTGGGGTGGGAGTCCTGCTCGCTCGCCCACCACGAGTCCCAGTCGAAGACGATGCCGACCCGGGCCGGCTCACGCTCGGCCCCGGCGACCGGAGCGAGGGTCTTGAGGGTCTGCCCGAGGTCGGCCACCGCGCGGAACAGCTCGCTGTCGGCTCCGGCGTGCGGGACCATCGCCGAGTGGTACTTCTCGGCGCCTGCCGCCGACTGGCGCCACTGGAAGAAGCACACCGCGTCGGCGCCGTGGGCGACGTGCACCAGCGAGTCACGGGCGAGGTCGCCCGGCCGCTTGGCCACGTTGATCGGCTGCCAGTTGACGGCGCTGGTGGAGTGCTCCATGAGGAACCACGGGCGGCCGCCGGCGATGCCGCTGACGAGGTTGGCGGAGAAGGACAGCTCGTCGCGGTCCTGCGGGCCGGGCACCACGTAGTGGTCGTTGGAGACGAAGTCGATCTCGGCGGCCCAGTCCGCGTAGTTCATTCCCTTGGTGTTGCCCATCACCATGAAGTTGGTGGTGACCGGAACACCGGGCGTGAGCTCGCGCAGGACGTCCCGCTCCGCGCGCAGATAGTCCTTCAGCACGTCGGAGGAGAAACGCTTGAAGTCCAGCTGCTGGGTGGGGTTCGGGTGGGAGGCGGCCAGCCGGGGCGGCAGGATCTGCTCCCAGTCGCTGTAGCGCTGGGACCAGAACGCCGTGCCCCAGGCGTGGTTGAGGGTGTCGAGCGTCGTGTAGCGGGCGCGCAGCCAGTCGCGGAAGGCGCGGGCGGCGTCGTCGGAGTAGTCGTAGACGTTGTGGCAGCCCAGCTCGTTGGAGACGTGCCAGGCGACCAGCGCGGGATGGTTCGCGTACCGCTCGGCCATCTTGCGCACCAGGCGCAGCGCGTGCTCGCGGAAGACGGGGGAGGTGGGACGCCAGTGCTGGCGCGCCCCGGGCCACAGTGTCTCGCCGGAGGCGGTGACCGGAAGGATCTCCGGGTGCACCGTGCTGAGCCAGGGCGGCGGGGAGGCGGTGGCGGTGGCCAGGTCGACCCCGATGCCCCCCGCGTGCAGCAGGTCCATGACCTCGTCGAGCCAGCCGAAGTCCCACTCGTTCTCGGCGGGCTGGATGCGGGCCCAGGAGAAGATCGCCAAGGAGACGATGTTGACGCCCGCCTCCCGCATGAGCCGGATGTCCTCCTCCCACACCTCGCGTGGCCACTGCTCCGGGTTGTAGTCGGCGCCGTAGGCGAGGCGGGGGGTGGGATCACCGTCCGGCCCGTGCCGCAACTGGGACAGGAGGGTGGAGATCATGGTGGTCCTTCCGGTTACTGCACGGGGTGGCGCGAGGTGCGTGGTTGTTACCGGGCGGCCGCCGCTGAGCGCCTGCTGCTCAGCGGCGGCTCCCGAGGGGAATGCCCATTACTTCGAGACGGTGAAGCCCTGCTCGTTGCCGTACTTGATGGAGGCGTCCTGCCAGCTCTTCAGGCCGTCGGCCAGCTTGGTGCCGGAGATGTAGGCCTTGCCGACGGTGTCGTTGAAGATCGAGTTGGCGTACTGCTGGAAGGGCAGGTACGACCAGTCGCTGGCGACGTTGGCCGCGGACTCGGCGAAGATCTTGTTGGCTTCCTGGCCGCCGAAGTAGTCGAACTTGGTGTTCTGGAACTCGGTGGACTGGAGCTCCGCCTTGGTCGCGGGGAAGGCGCCCTGCTTGATGCGGGTCTGCACGCCGTCGCCGGAGTTGGCGTACTCGACGAACGCGTAGGCGAGTTCCTTGTTCTTGCCCAGCGTGGGCAGGGCGAGGGAGCTGCCGCCGTTCTCCGCACTCGCCTTGTCGCCCTTGGTCCACTGCGGCATCGGGGCCGCTCGCCAGTCACCGGAGGCGTTCGGCACGCCGGAGACGAAGTTGGCGGGCATCCAGGCGCCGGTGGTCAGGGTGGCGATGGTGCCGTCGCCCAGGCCCTTGTACCAGTCGTCGGTCCAGCCGTTGATGGGCGCGACGAGCTTCTCGTCGATGAGCTTCTGCCAGGTGTCGGTGTACTTCTTGGCGCCCGCGTCGGCGAAGTTGACCGTCACCTTGGTGCCGTCGACCTTGTAGGGGCGCGAACCGGCCTGCCACAGCATGCTGGTGGTGAAGCCCGCGTCGCCGGCGTCGTTGGCGATGTAGACCTTGGGGTCGGCCTTGTGCAGCTTGCGGGCCGCGTCGACGTACTCGTCCCAGGTGGTCGGCACGGCGATCTTGTACTTGTCGAAGACCTTCTTGTTGTAGAACATCGCCATGGGGCCGGAGTCCATCGGCAGGCCGTAGACCTTGTCACCCTCGCTCACGGCGTTCCACGGACCCGGGGTGTACTTGGCGGCGAGCTTGTCGGCGCCGTAGGGGGCCAGGTCGCTGAGGCCCTTGGTGAGGGAGTACTGACTCAGCGCGAAGTACTCGACCTGCGCGACGTCGGGGACGCCCTTTCCGGCCGCGATGGCGTTCGACAGGGCGGTGTAGTGCTTGTCACCGGACCGGTCGCCGACGAGGTTGATCTTGACCTTGGGGTACTTCTTCTGGAAGTCGGCGGCGACCGTCTTCAGCGTGGGCTCCCAGGCCCAGACCGTGACCGAGCCGCCCTTCTTGAGGGCCGCCTGGATGTCCGTGGCGGAGACCGCCTTCTGGCCCGAGCTGTTGTCGTCGGAGCCGCCGCAGGCGGTCGCCCCGAGGGCGAGGACGGAGAGGACAGCGAAGCCGCGCAGCAGGCGGCCGGTGGTTCTGCGCATGGAGGTGCTTCCACTTCTTCGTGGGTGGGACTTCTTCATGGGTGGGACAGGGTGAGGGTGAAAAAGGTGAGGCTGCGGGGGGGTGGGGGCCTGAGGGCGGGCTATTCCTTGACGCTTCCGGCGGCGAGCCCGGACTGCCAGTACTTCTGGAGCAGCAGGAACGCGGCGATCAGCGGCACGATGGTGAGCAGCGAACCGGTGATCACCAGGTTGAAGATCACGTCGCCACCGATCGTCTGGGCCTGGGAGTTCCAGGCGTCCAGGCCCAGGGTCAGGGGGTACCAGTTCGGGTCCTTGAGCATGATCAGCGGCAGGAAGTAGTTGTTCCAGGTCGCGACCGTGGTGAACAGCAGGACGGTCACGGTGCCAGGAGCGAGCAGCGGCATGGCGACCTGGAAGAAGGTGCGGATCTCGCCCGCTCCGTCGATGCGGGCGGCCTCCATCAGTTCGGTGGGGATGGCCTCGGTGGCGAAGACCCACATCAGGTACAGGCCGAACGGCGAGACGAGCGAGGGGATGATCACCGCCCACGGTGTGTCCGTCAGCCCCATCTTGCTGAACATCAGGAAGGTGGGCACCGCCAGCGCGGTGCCCGGGACGGCGACGGCACCGATGACCACGGCGAAGACGGCGCGCTTTCCGGGGAACTTGAACTTCGCCAGCGCGTAGCCGCCCAGGATCGCCAGGAGGGTCGCGCCGCCGGCGCCGAGCACGACGTACAGCAGGGTGTTCAGCAGCCAGCGGACGAAGATGCCGTCGTGGTACGTGAACGTGTCGTGGATGTTTTCCCAGAGGGCGAACTTGTGGCTGAACCACAGGCCGGACGAGGTGGCGAGCCCGTCCTGGGTCTTGGTGGCGCTGATGACCAGCCACACCAGGGGCACCACGGTGTAGAGCATGATCAGGCCGGTGAGCACGGTCAGCAGGACGCTGCGCTTGGGGCGTCCGGGAGTGTGCTTGCGCCGTGTGCGCAGTCGGGGCGTGTTCTTGGAACCGCCGGACTGACCGGACTGAGCGGACGGGGGCTGGGAGGCGGTGGTGACGGGGCTGCTCGTGCTGCTCATCGGGTCACGCTCCCTTGCGCATGCCGCGGAGCTGCACGACATAGGCGATGACCATGGTGATCAGCCCCATGATGATGGCGACCGCCGCGGAGTAGTTGTGCTGCTGTCCGTTGAAGGACAGTGAGTACGTGTAGTAGTTCGGGGTGTAGTCCGTTGTGATGGCGTTGCGCGCCAGCGGCCGCAGGATGCTCGGCTCGTTGAAGAGCTGGAAGCTGCCGATGATCGAGAAGATCGTCGCGATGACCAGGGCGCCGCGGATGGCGGGGAGCTTGATGGCCGAGATGATGCGGATCTGCCCGGCGCCGTCGATCTCCGCGGCCTCGTACAGCGAGCTCGGGATGACCCGCAGCGCGGAGTAGAAGATCAGCATGTTGTAGCCCACGAACTCCCAGGTGACGATGTTGCCGATCGACGCCAGGACCAGGTCCGCGGAGAGGGGGTCGGGCAGGGTGACGTCGAAGGCGCTGTTGATGTCACCGACCAGACCGAACCGGGTGCCGTACATGAAGCCCCACATCAAGGTGGCGACCACGGCGGGCACCGCGTACGGCAGGAAGATCGAGATCCGGAAGAAGTTCCTGCCGTACAGCCGGCCGCTGTCCAGCGCGAGTGCGACGAGCAGGGCGATCCCCAGCATGATCGGCACCTGGATCAGCAGGAACAGCGAGACCCGCTCCAAGGAGGACCAGAACTGGTCGTCCTGGAGAGCCTGCTTGTAGTTGTCCAGGCCGACGAAGGACGTTCCCCCGATGAGCTTGTCACGGAAGAGGCTGAGGTAGATCGAATAGGCGATCGGAGCCAGGAAGACGAAGGCGAAGACCACTGCGAAGGGGCCGATGAACCCCCATCCTGTCCAGGAGCGGCGGTCCCCTTTCGGAGGCCGGTCCGGGCGCCGTGCCACGCCCGCAGGGGGTTGAAGCGTCGTCATGTCGTTCCTCGCTCGTCCATCTCGGAACCGGCGTCTCACGCCGTCGCGATGTTTACGTAAACATGCAGTCCCCCTTCGCGTCGAGGGCTGTTATGTTTACGTAAACATCTGATGGCGGCATGTCTACACTGCGCCAATGTCGGTGGTCAAGGGTCGTCTGACGAAACGGCGACCCGGGTAACAAAGGAGACGGGTGGACACTGCGGACAGCGCCTCGACGGGGACGGAACGGTCCCGCGGGCGCAAGGGAAAACGGGCGGTGCGTCGCACGCAGACCGCGTCCATGGCGGATGTCGCACGCCTGGCCGGGGTCTCCTCGCAGACGGTTTCCCGCGTGTCCAATGGTTACGCGGGTGTGAACGAGGAGACCCGTGAACAGGTGCTGGCGGCGATGAAGGAACTGGGCTACCGGCCCAACAGTGCCGCCCGGGCCCTCAAGCGCGGTGAGTTCCGCACCATCGGCGTCATCACCTTCAACCTCTCCACCACGGGCAACATGCGCACCCTGGAGGCGATCGCCACCTCCGCGGCGCAGGAGGGCTACGCCGTCACGCTGCTGCCGGTCGCCGTGCCCACCCAGGACGAGGTGCGCGGCGCCTTCTCCCGGCTCGGGGAACTCGCCGTCGACGCCGTCATCGCCATCATGGAGGTGCATCTGCTCGACGCGGCGACCATCTCCCTGCCCCCGCACGTGCAGGTCGTCGTCGCCGACTCGGACGCGGGCGACCGCTACGCGGTGGTCGACACCGACCAGGCCGGGGGAGCCCGGGCCGCCGTACGCCACCTTCTGGACCTCGGCCACAGCACGGTCTGGCATCTGGCCGGCCCCGAGGAGTCCTTCGCGGCACAGCGCCGCACCGATGCCTGGCACGCCGCCCTGACCGAGGCGGGCCGCGTTCCGCCGCCCCTCGTACGCGGCGACTGGTCGGCGGAGTCCGGCTACCGCGCGGGCCTGCGGCTCGCCGACGAGCGCGACTGTACGGCGGTGTTCGCCGCCAACGACCAGATGGCACTGGGCCTCCTGCGGGCCCTGCACGAACGCGGCCGGAAGATCCCCGACGACGTCAGCGTCATCGGCTTCGACGACATCCCCGAGGCCGGCTCCTTCCTGCCGCCGCTGACCACGGTCCACCAGGACTTCGCCGAGGTGGGACGCCTGTGCGTCGAGGGTGTCCTGCGGCGGATGCGCCACGGCGGGCCGGAACACGGCACCACGCTCGTCCCCACGAAGCTGGTGGTGCGGGGGAGCACGGCGCCGCCGGCCGGGGATGCGTGAGGTCCCGTGCCGAGAGCCGAGCGGCAAGGAGCGACACCGAGCGGCACTGAGCGGCAGGGATTCCGTGGCCGCTTCAGCCTCCCGCTAGGTCCTGTCGTCGCGGGGCAGACGGGAATTTGACGACAGGGCCTAGCGCGGTGCGAGGGCTTTGAGCCAGTCCTCGACGGTGACGACATCCGCCCATTGCGGGAACAGCTTCTCGGTGAGGATCCGGTGGACCTCGGGGTCGGTGTCGAGGCAGGCATCCGCCAGGACGGTGAGGTCGAAGTCCAGGTCGATGGCGTGGCACAGGGTGGACAGCACCACACCGCTGGTGGCGATGCCGGTGAGAACAAGGCTGTCGATGTCACGAGCCCTGAGTACCAGGTCGAAGTCGCTGCCCGAGAACGCGCTCCCTCGCCGCTTGGTGACCACGATGTCGCCCTGCTGAGGCGCGACGTCGTGGTGGATCTCGGTGCCGGGGTCACCCGCGGTGAACAGGCCGGCCCGCACGGCGGCGGTGAGGACCCTGTTGCGGGGGTTGACTTCCGGATTGCCCGGCCGTAACTCGATGACCACGTAGATCACGGGGATGCCCGCCGCGCGGGCACCGTCGATCGCATTGCGCAGGCGCGGCAGATATCCGGAGCCGTCGTCGGCGATGCCCACGATGTCCCGTTGGACGTCCATCACGAGGAGCGCGCTGTTCGCCATGCTTGCCGTCCCTTCGTCACGGGAAACTAGAGCAAGTCTGGGGGATCGACCGAGCCGCGTTGGGGAATCGCGGAGATCCTCATGCGGGGTTGACACCGTCGATCTCGACCGGAAGGTGACGCGGGCCGCGCAGACTGGGGCTCGCGCGGTAGGGCGGTGGGTCGGCGACGAGTCGGGGGTTCTTCAGCCGGCGCGCCAGCTGGGTGAGAGCGATCTGTGTCTCGGGACGGGCCAACGGGGCACCGAAGCAGTAGTGGATGCCGCCGCCGAAGCCGAGGTGCTCGTTGTGCTCGCGATCGGGATCGAAGCGGTCGGGGTCCGTGACGAAGTCGGGGTCGCGGCTGCCGGAGGCGAGCACGAGGGCCACCGGTGAGCCCTTGAGGATGGTGGTGCCGGCGATCTCCATGTCGTCGAGCGTGTTCCGGCCGCTGGACAGAAACTGCACCGGTGGCTCGTAGCGCAGGAGTTCCTCGACCACCCGGGCTGCCAGATCGGGTTCGTCGCCGCGACGTATCCGGTCGAGTACCTCGGGGTGGCGCAGGAGGGTGAGCATGCCGTTGGTGACGAGGTTGACGGTCGTCTCGTGGCCGGCGACGAGCAGCAGGGCCGCGTTGCTCAGTATCTCTTCGTGTGACATCTCTTCGTGCGACATCCCTTGGTGTGACATCGGCGGCTCGTCGCCGTCACCGCTGAGCAGTCCGGAGAGCAGGTCGTCGCCCCGTCGGCCGTGGCGGGCGTCGAGGAGCTGGGCGAAGTACTGGCCGAGGTCGGCAACGGCCTTCGCGCGTCGGCGCTGCCGCTCCGCGATCCCGCCGGTGGTCGGATCGGCGGTTTCGATGACCGCGCCGGACATCACCTGGAATCGCGGTTCGTCCTCGCGGGGTACTCCCAGGAGCTCGCAGATCACCGTGACCGGGAACGGATAGGCGAAGTCGTCGACGATGTCGACCTGGACCGTGCCGGACCCGTCCTCGCCTGTGAAGTCGTCGATCAGCCTCGTCACGATCCCGAGCAGGTCGGACATCATGCCGTCGATACGTCCCGGGCGGTGGGGTGGGCCGAAGTTCCGCGTCAGCAGGCGCCGGATGCGGTCGTGCTCGGGCGGGTCGGTCCGGATGAAGTTGGGCGGCAGTCCGGGAAGGCCCTCTTCGTACTGCGCCGCGACATCGGCGCCGACCTCGGGGAGGTTGCGCGCGTCCGAGCTGAGCCGTGGGTCGTGGAGCAGAGACACGATCTCGCGGTAGGTGCTCACGACGTAGGTCCCGTCCTCCACCCGTACCACGGGCGTCTTGCGCAGCTCGGTGTAGAGCGGGTACGGATCGGCGCGTTGGGAGGGATCGAGGATCTGCTGCCAGGTGCTGGTCCGGGTCATGGAGAGCATCTCCCGCAACTCGGGGATCAGGGACGTGCGGTGGCCTGAGCAGGAGTCACAGGTACGTTCTGCGGACCAACGTGGCCCGCCGTTCACTGGGTCCGTGACCGGTCACCACGACCGTGGCCTGAGGGGTGGGCCGTTCCGGGACCTCGGCCGCGACCGGGCGCCCGTCGGTGGGCTGGTCGACGGTGCGGAAGGACGGCGGGAACGGCGCCGCCCGGTCGATCAAACCTGCCTAGAACTCCAGCCACTTGGCCTGGTTGAAGGCGACCGCCGCGGTGATCCGCCCGCGGTAGCCGTAGACGGCGACGAAGCGGCGCTCGGCCACCGATCCCTGGGCGATGACGACGTGATCGGCGTGGGTCGGGACGCCGACGGACTTGATCTCGGTGCCGAACTGGGTGGACCAGAACTCCGGCAGCGCCAGGTGCGGCCAACGCTCACTCTGGGCGCTGATCATGTTGTGCGCGGCGATCCCCGCCTGGGCGACGGCGTTGCCCCAGTGCTCCAGGGCGAGGTACTGGTAGTCGTAGACGGGGTGGGGGCAGCGGGCCACGTCGCCTGCGACGAACACATCGTCGGTCACGACGCCGTTGACGTCGACAGCGCGGCACCCCGCATCGCACGCCACGCCCCAGTCCCCTGCCGCCAGTCCCGAGCCTTCCAGCCACTCCACGTTGCGGATGCTGCCGAGAGCGGCCACCGCCACTTCGACGTCCAGAGTGTTGCCGTCGGACAGACGGGCGCGCCGCAGCCTCCCACTGCCATCGCCTTCCAGTGACTCGACTCTGACGCCGCACCGCAGGTCGACGCCGTTGTCGCGCTGCATCTGGGCCGCGACCCCGCCGATCACCGCGCCCAGCGCCCCGGACAGCGGGGCCGGGCCGCGCTCGAGTACGGTCACCTGCAGATCCAACTCGCGGCAGGCGGAGGCGACTTCACAGCCGGTGAACCCGGCGCCGATGACCAGTACCCGCGGGCCCGGCCGCCAGCCGCTGCCGCAACCCTTCCGCGTCTTCCGGCGTGTGCAGCGCGAACAGTCCGTCGAGCGCGGCCTCCGCCTCGTTCGGCCACGGGCGCGCCCGCACCCCGGTGGCGATGAGCAACCGGTCGAATCCCACCTTCGCGCCATCGGCCAGCAGCACCTGCTTGCCGCTCAGGTCGAGCCCCGTGGCCGCGACTCCGAACCGCCAGTGCGCGTCGAGTTCCTCGCGGCGGGGCAGCCCGGTCCGCCGCGCCGGAACCTGGCCCATGAGGACCTGCTTGGACAACGGCGGCCGGTCGTAGGGTGCGTGAGGCTCGTCCCCGATCATGGTCAGCGAACCGGTGAAGCCCTCCTGGCGCAGCGTCCGCCCAGCCCGCAGGCCGGCCAGGGACGCCCCGACGATGACGATGCGCCCCGTACGCTTGAACGCCTCCCCAGGGTCGGGGGCGGCCACGTGCGTCTCGGGCGCGGGCTCCCGGATCCGGGTGTCGTCACGGGTGCCGTCACGGTCGAGGAAGATGGCCTGGACGGGGCAGGCCGCCGCGGCCCGCACGATCTTCTCCCGCTGCGCGTCGTCCGGATCGGTGTCGTACAGCAGCGCCTCGTCCCCCTGGATGACAAACACATCCGGCGCGGCGAAAGCGCACTGTGCGTATCCCTGGCACCGGGTGAGATCCACGACAACCTTAATGTGGACGCCCCTTCCGAGCCCTGCGGATCGGCCGTTTCGTCCCCGCCCGCCCGCCCGCGCACGGACGTCGTCATGTCTGCTCTTTCAGTGGATCACGGTACGCCCGGGCCCGCATCCCGCTGCGGGCCGCCAGTCACGTCGCGTAGATCGCGGGCTCTGCGGGTCGACCGCTGGGACGAGCAGGACGATGGCCGCCGCATCCGGATACGACCGGAGCCGTGTCGACTGGACGAAACGGGCCGCATGGCCGACATTGCGGACGAGCAGGTCCCGACCGAGAAAGGGAGCTGAGCGCCGGCACTGTCTGGACTCGCCGCTGAAAGGGCCCTGCGACCCTCGGCTTTGACCGACCAGCTCCGTCACCTGCTGACGCCGGCTGAACGGGTCGAGTGGGATCGGCACGCGTTGCTGCTTCCCACCCGCACCATCACCTGATCCCTGGCTGCACGGCCTGCGTCCAGGCCGGCCGGATCACGGTTCGGCGGAGTTCTTTCCCCAGACGAAGACCTCGGTGCTCGGGAGGCGTTCGGAGAATCGTCCCGACGGGGACACCTTCCGCAGCAGGAGACGCAGGTCCGACTCGAAGGCGGCGCGGCGCGCGCCGAACAGGTGCGGAGCCGAGAACGACATCGAGAACACGCCCGCGACGACGTCATCGTACGTGCGCTCAAGCGCCTGCCCGCCGGGAACGACATGACGCCGGGGACCGGAGAATTCCGCGCGCGTGAGCACCGCCGCCTCGCCGCCGGGCGTGCCCTGCGGCAGCACTCCGCGCCCGGCGCGTCGTACCGGTCCGAGGTAGTGCCTGACCAACTCGTCCATCGCGGGATAGGGCACCGCCGGATACGGAAGACCGTCGACGGATCGACGCTCCGTCTTCAGATCCGAGATGTGCACGAACGCCCCGCCGGGCACGAGCATGTCCCTGATGGTGGCCGCCACCAGATCCTGATCCATCCAGTGGAAGGACTGGGCGAAGGTGGCCACGGTGAACGTCCCGAGACCTGCGGGCAGGTCCTCGGCCCGGACCCGCACCCACCGCGACTTTCCGCTCACCCCCGCCTCGGCGGCTCCACGCCGCGCTTCGGAGAGCATCCCGCTGTCCGGGTCCACACCGACGATCTCACCGAACAGGTGCGCCAGACTCAGTGCCAGGGTGCCCGGTCCGCATCCCACGTCGATCAGGCGCCCCCGACCGTCGAGTCGCAGGACCTCGGCGAGCACATCCGCGAGACCGGGTGCGTACGGGAGCCGTCCCCGTTGGTAGTAGGGGGCCGTCCCCGAGAACAACGTGTCGTCCCACTCCCAGCCGGCGACCACCGCCATCCGCCACCCTTCACAGAAACACAGGATTGCCCGACGGCGGTCGCCGCACCGGTCAACATAGCGAACGCACGAATTGCCGGACGACCAATTGCGTGTCGTACGGCGATGCCGCCCAGTCCGGCCGGAAGGCCGAGAGCGTGGATTCCTGCGGCTTCCCGACAAATGCCCGTCCACTTCGTTCATGGCGATCGCTTGGAAGTCCCGCCCTGGGGGCGGCGTTAGGCTCGGCTCGAACAGAGAGGGACGATGGTGGACCGGTGGCCTGGTGGCCCGGTGGCCCGAGGGTCCCGCCGCGGATCCGGAAGCGGCCCGGGAGCGCTACGACTCCGACATGCGGGCCTCGCGCAAGGCGTTGCGGGACTGCTTCTTCGCGGCCTGCGAGGTCTGGGCGCCGGGCCTATCGAGTGGCACTGATGCCGTCGGCGGAGCCCCGTGGTCTGCCGGGACGCGGAACGGCACGATCTTCGGCGGGGGGACTCTCATGACGAGCGGCAGCAAGTCCAGCACGGATGTCGGCGGCGGTCACATCGGACTGGTCGTGACGATCATTGCCCTGGTGGTCATTGCCAGTTTCTCGGGCCCTCGCCGGGCTTTGATCGTCGCAGCTTGTCTCACCGCCTGGTTCGTGCTTGTCCTGACCGTCATTCACATCAAAGGCGGACGTGGCGGAGAAGCGGTTCGACGGGCTTACGTTGCCACCTTCGGCTGGGGCGACTACGTCACTCCCTGAAAGGGCTGAACGACAAGCCTACGTAAAGTCCGTGTACCCGAGGTGAGTTGCGCAGACGCGGCATCGGAAGAGGTAGGCGGTGGGCCGGCCGCCGTCGGGACGGGCGGCGAGTTCGGCGGCTCCGACCGCGCCGAGGAACGCCGCACCGTCACCGCAGCGGAAATACCACTGAGGTTCCTGCCATCCGGGAAAACCCGGCGTACGGCTGTCCACCGCCACGAAGACCTCGATCGGTACGTCGTCGCCGACAGCGCCTCCCGTAAAGGTGGCCTCGTAGCGGCCGGCAGCCGTTCCGTCCGCGATGCACCATGGGCAGAGCCGATCGGCGAGGTCGTCGACGGAGTAGACGGGGCCCGTGTAGATGTATCCGCGTGCCTGCCCGCAACAGACGCACGTCGTGTCGGACGGTACGACCGCGCCCGTGGCGATGGGATCGGGATGGTAGGGGAATTCCGGCAGCGGCTCCGTCACAACCGGCGACGGTAACAGCTGCCGCGGCCACCCGGGCAGAAGGCAAAGCCCAAGCTCAGCAGGGGATTTGAGCTGCCGACCGCCAAATTCGCTGGGTAAGTCCGGGGAAGCGCCCGTATGTTGGCGCCATCACGCATGAGGCGGAGCGGGAGGTCGTCGTGAACCGTCGGAGCGATACATCGAGCCCGGAGCCGGATCAGGAGCCGAATCCGAATCCTAACCCGGTGGGACGTGAGTCCTACCAGGACACCTGCCGCTGCTTCGACCAGGTCCGCTCCCAGCCGCGCGCTCGCGTCGGCTTCCACACCGAACGGCAGGACACCTCGGCCCCCGGCTGGCAGCATCTGCTCGCGCTCATCGATGAGGCGTCCGCCGACGGCCGGGAGGAGTTCCGTCCGCTCGTCGAGCTCAACCCCCAGGAACGGCGGCAGATCGTGACTCTGCCGCCGACCATCGCCAAGCTGACGGCGGTCAAGCACCTCATGCTCTACGGCAGCAACCTCGTCCGCATCCCACCCGAGATCGGGGCGATGACCAGCCTGGAGGAGTTCACCCCGTACACCTCCTACCGACTGCACTGGTTCCCGTACGAGATCACCAGATGCACGAGGCTCACCAGGAGCACGGTGAGTACGCGCACTCTGTTCGGCAACTACAAGCTGCGGCCCCCCTTTCCGCGGCTTCAGTCTGCCGAGAGTGCGGTCGCCGGACTCGATACCGGCGACCTGGACCCACGCCGCTGGGGCACGACAGCCATCTCCTCATGCAGCGTCTGCGACCGAGCGGTCGAGCTCGGCGGGCTCCACCCGGTCTGGATCTCCCTGCGGGTGGCCACGGACGTTCTGCCCCTGCTGGTCAACGCGTGTTCGGCGCAGTGCGTGGCCGCACTTCCCCCGCCGGCCGAGGGTTACCTCCAGTCCGCGCACACAGGCGGCCCGGTCGGCCGGCCCTCGGCTGACTGGGACTGACCGGCACAGGGCCCGGTCAGTCGATCCGTGCCTCGCCGTACGGCACCAGCCGCACCGGCCCGAGCAGCCCGTACGACTGACGCGCCGTACCGCCGTAGACCGAGGGATCGCTGACCCGCAGCCGGTTGGAGAGCGGGGTGGCGACCTCGACCTCGATGACATTGACCCCGCGCCTGAGCACGTCGCCCAGGTCCACCACCGGATGGATCTGGTCCACGGGGTCGAGGCGGTGGCCGTTCACGGTGACCCGGCAGGTGTCGGTCACGGTGCCCAGTTCCAGGCGGGCACCGTGGCCGCCGGTCCACCCGTCGTCGAGGGTGACCGTGGTGCGGTAGCGGCCGATTCCGGAGACGTCCGCGAGCTCGGTGATCTGCGACCAGGGCAGCAGCGCGTCGAGGGTGAGGTCGTGCTCGACGACGGTGGTGCGGTAGGGCGTGTCGCCGGGCCGCCAGTCCTGGACGTGCAGCTGCCAGGAGGCGAGATCCATCGGCGCGGGGACGGTCTTGAGTGTCGTCCGCACGGTGCGGCCCGAGGACAGGACGGTGCTGTACGTGCCTGGCGTGGTCGCCCGGACGGTGAGTCCGGCGTCGGTGAAGCGCACCTCGTCCGCCTCGCTGCCGACCGCGTGCGGACGGCTGCCGGCGCGGTCGCCGAAGAGACCGGGGCGGCCGAGGGCCAGGATCAGGGTCTCGGCGGGCTGGAGGGTGACGCGAGCGGTGACAGTGTCGCCGTCCTCGGTGTAACGGGCGAGGCGCTCGGACTTACCGGTCCACGGGTCGAGGAGGTAGGGCACGGCGCCCGCGGTCGTGCGGCGCAGGGTGACCTCGTGGTCGATCGCGGCCACCGGCGGTTTGACGGTCTCGGCGTGCTTGCCGTTGCAGAGGTAGTAGTAGTCGACGCCGTCGGCCACGCGGTGGGCGTTGAGCAGGGTGGAGGAGGTCGCGTACCGGACGTCGGGTGCCACCTCGAGGTCGGCGAGAGCGGTGGGGACGGCCGACTTGTCGGTGACCTGGCGGACCAGTGGCTGGGCCAGCAACTCGGCCACCGCGGAACGCAGTTCGTCGCTCTCGCCGCTGTCCGGGACGCCGGATGACACGACCGTGTCCCAGGCGCCGAGCAGCACGACGGGCAGTCCGGCGCGGGCGAGGCGCAGCAGGGCGCGGGCGTCGGACAGCGCAAGGGTGACCGTGGAGCCGTAGAAGAAGTCGCCCTCGACGAACACGGCCTTGTACGCCGGGCCTTCGGGTGCGAGGCGCCCGTGGCGCACGGTGGCGGCGGGCAGGTCGAGCAGCGGCCCGCTGAGGAACTGGTGGGTCCAGCCCAGGGGGATGCCCGTCGCGGTGAACCAGGAGGCGCCGATGCCGGTGGCGGTGTACCCGGTCTGCCGGAACACCGCGACGTCGACGCGCGGGCGGCCGGTCTGCAGCACCTGGTGAACCCGGCCCAGGTACCCCGACACGTCCGCGACGTGCCGCCAGGTCGGATGTCGCGGGCCCCAGGACTCTCCATAGCCGACCGTCCCCTTGTACGGGGTGAAGGCGGCGTATCCGGGCCAGTTCACGCCCGGCAGCTCGGCGTAGGAGAAGCCGTGGACGACTGTCTGGTTGACCCCTGCCGCATAGGCGCCGCCCATGGTCCGCAGAAACTTCTGCCAGGTGGTGTTGTACGCGCCGCCGGCGTAGGCGCCCGCCTCGCAGGACAGCACGGTGTGCCCCGCCATGTCTCGGCCGCCCGCCAGGCAGCGGTAGTCGTCGAGGTTCTTGAAGCCGAGGGACTCGCCCTCGGGGATGTCCAGGAGCGCGGCCGAGGCGATCGCGTCGGTCTGCAGCCCGTAGGGCTGGGACCGCAGTTCGAGGCCGAGGGAATGGGCCCAGGCGCGCAGGGCCGTCACATGGTGCCGGTTGAAGAGGACGGACACTGTTTCCCAGAAGTCGTGCCGGATCTGCCGGGTGACGGCGGCTTCGAACGCGAAGACCTGGCTGCCGTGGTTGAGGATCACGGCGGGCAGCAGCGGCAGCAGGGAGCGGCCGGTGTGGGCGAGGAACGCGTCCGGGAGGCCGGGCGTCCACTGGAGGCCGTCGGTCTCCAGCTCGATGGAGTCCTCGAAGAGCGCCCCGCCGGAGACCTTGAGCAGGCGCCGCACGGTGGGGGAGAGGAGGTGGGCCTCCCAGAAGTCGGTCACCGCGCGTGTGCCGGCCGCGCTGAAGTGGTCGACCACGTACGCGGCCGGGGCGGTGTGCGGGCCGCCCTCCGGAGTCTGCCCGGAACCACGTACCCAGTAGGACACGATCACCCAGCTGCCGTCGTCGGGCGCGATCCAGGTGAGCGTGCCGTCGGTGACGGCGCCAGTGAGGTCCCGGACCGAGTCCAGGTCGAGCCCCGTCTCCTTGCGGGTGGAATTCGCGGTGTTCACCCGGGCCGCATGGACCAGGAGCAACTGCTGCCGGGTCACGCCCGAGGCGGCGGCGTATACCGGGGTCGGCACCGGACCGGAGTAGGCGGATCCCGCCGTCAACGTGGCCGTCCCGTAGGCGAGTTCCTTGACCGCCGCCTCGCTGTCCGGTGTGATGCCGGGGACCGCCGCCGGCCAGCTGGGGCCGATGGTCAGATCGACGGTGAGGCCGCGCCGGGCCGCCTGGCCGAGTGCCGCCTCCACTCCCGCCACCCACGCCGCGCTGCCCCAGCCGTGCCGCGCGGTGTCCAGGACCGAGGGGTCCGTGACGCTGTGATGGACCGCGGCTATCTCGGCCCCGCCGAAACCGGCGTCGGCGATCTGGTCGATCTCGCGTCTGATCTCGTCGGGCCGCACGAGGCCGTCGGGCCACCACCAGCGGAACTTCGGCCGCACGGCGCGCCCGGGCGACGCGAAGGGCGGCCCGACGGCGGTCGAGGCCCTCGCCACCGCGGGCAGGCTCCAGTCGAACGCACCGGCCGCGGCCGTGGCGACGGCGGCTCCGAGGAGAGCGCGGCGGGGAAGCCCCGAGCGGCGGGCCGGGGTGACGTTGCTCATGGATCTCGTCCACTCTCTCGGAGGGCAGCACAAACAGGACCCCTTCGGGGCCCACGCTTTTGAATCGTTTAAATCCTTCGGGAAGCTACGGCCCCGGATCGGAGAGCGTCAAGATCCGTGCACACCTTCGACCACAGTCGCGTCAGGTGGCGTGGGTGAGCTTCGCAGGCGGACATCAGGAAGTTGTCAGGGTGTGGGAAGACCCTCTCGCCTCCCCTTTTCCCGGGCGCAGGCGCTTACCATCGGCCACGTGTGCGCACATGTGCTGGTCGCGGAGGACGACGAGAAACAGGCGGAGCTGATACGCCGCTCACTGCTTCAGGAGGGACACACCGCGACCGTGGTCCACGACGGCGGGGCCGCGCTCGACGAGGTACGGAGGCACAAGCCCGACCTCGTCGTCCTCGACCTGATGCTGCCCGTGATCGACGGCTTCGGCGTATGCCGGGTGCTACGCCGGGACGACGACATCCCCGTCCTCATGCTCACCGCCCGTTCCGCCGAGGAAGACGTCCTGCTCGGCCTGGAACTCGGCGCCGACGACTACATGACCAAGCCGTACAGCCCGCGCGAGCTGATGGCCCGTATCCGCACGGTCCTGCGGCGCAGCGGGCGCCCGGCCGAAGAGCAGGACCGGGCCGTACGGGCCGCCGGAATCACCGTCGACCCGGTACGGCACGAGGTGCACTGCGACGGTGCGCGCGTGGAGTGCACCCCGGGCGAGTACGAGATCCTGCGCGCCATGACCGCGGAACCCGAGCGGGTCTTCTCCCGGCGGCAGTTGCTCCAGTGCACCCGCGGTATCGACCGGGCCTCCACCGAACGGGCCATCGACGTGCACATCATGAACCTGCGCAAGAAGATCGAGCCCGATCCCCGCCGCCCGGTGCGGCTGCTCACCGTGTTCGGCGTCGGTTACAAGCTCAGCGGTGGGCGCGGGTGAGCTCCGGCATACCGCTGCGCAAGAGGCTGCTCGTACGGCTGATGATCACCTCGGTGCTCATCGCCCTCTGCTCGGTCGCGGCGACGGCGTGGCTGGCGGTGCAGACGACGACCCGCGCCATCCAGGAGGAGCAGGGACAGGTCCTCGCCGACGACACGGACATCCTCCGGCAGCTCAGCGGATACGCAGCCACCCACCCGAGCTGGTCGGGCGTCCAGGCCACCGTGCGCCGGCTGTCGGCCGCCACGGGGCGACGGATCGCGCTGACGACGGCGGACCGTACGCCGATCGCCGACTCCGCCAGGTCCCGCACCGCCCTACCGCCCGGGGCCGCCGCCACCGTCGACCCCCTGCACACCGACACCTACTCGGAGCCAGGGGCCCAGCTCAGTGGCGTCGACCCGCGCGCGGTGGGGCCCTACCGGCTGACGCCCCTGGAGCGGGCACGGCTGGGCAAGCTGGCGACGCTGCGGCAGAAGTGCGCCGCGCGCAACGGAGTCGACACCACGATCACCTGGACGCCGAGCGGTCGGCCCGTCCTGTCGGACGAGAACGGGATCCTCCCGAACTCGACCGTGCCCGACGTGTGCGCGGACGGACAGCTCAACACCCTGACCCACACCGAGGAGACGGCGCTGACCAGGCTGACGAGCCTCGCCGAGGCATGCCTGCGGCGCAAGGACCTTGCTCTGCCCGAGAAGGGGTTCATCTCGCTGGAGTTCTCCAGCCAGGCCCCGCAACCGCAGTTCGCCCTGGGGGGGAAGGCCGTGGGCGGGCATCCCACGGCGATCGGGGCGAAGGGGAGCGAGTGCGTCGCCGAAGCGCGTCGGGAGCAGCTCGACCCCGATGTCGCGCCCGTCGCCGAGCTGTTCCTGGGCACGGGGGACAGCGCCCTCCCGCACTTCGACATGTCGAACGCCAACAAGGCCAAGATCGTCGGAGTCACCGGTCTCGTCCTGGCCCTCACCGTGGCCGTGACCGCGCTGGTCGCCACCCGACTCGTACGCCCGCTGCGCGCGCTCACGCAGGCCGCCCAGCAGCCGTTGGAACAGCATGTACGGGTGCCCGTCACCACCCGCGACGAGACGGGCATCCTGGCGGTCGCCTTCAATGAGCTGACCGAGCGCCGGGAACGGATGGAGGCCCAGCGCAAGGCGATGGTCAGCGACATCGCGCATGAGTTGCGTACCCCGCTCACCAACATCCGCGGCTGGCTCGAGGTGACCCGCGACGGCATCGTCGACCCCGACCCGGAACTGCTCGCCTCCCTGCACGAGGAGGCGGTACTGCTCCAGCGGGTCATCGACGATCTCCAGGACCTCGCGGCGGCCGACGCGGGCACTCTCGCGCTGCACCGCGAGGCGGTCCGAGCCGACGAGCTGCTCGCACAGGTCGCCGCGGCGCATCGGGTGGGCGCGGCGGCCGTGGGCATCGGGCTGCGGACGGGGACGGACGGGACGTCCGCGCCGACGGGGAGCGGGACTGCGTGGATCGACGCGGATCCGGTCCGGATGCGGCAGGCGCTCGGCAATCTGGTGTCCAACGCGATCCGGCACACACCGGACGGCGGCACGATCACCCTCTCCGTCCGGGAGGAGGAAGACCAGGTCGTCCTCGAGGTGGCCGACACCGGCAGCGGTATCGCCGCGGAGGATCTGCCCAGCGTCTTCGACCGGTTCTGGCGGGCCGAGAAGTCCCGCAGTCGGCGGACCGGCGGCAGTGGGCTCGGCCTGTCCATCGTCCGCCAGCTCGTGGCCGCCCACGGGGGTACCGTCGCGGTGGCGAGTGAACTCGGCGCCGGTTCGGTCTTCACCCTGAGGCTGCCCGCCACCGACCCTCCGGTTGACGCGGACGAGGTCCGCTGACCTGCGCAGGGTGGTGGTGGCGGTACCAGGATCCGCGTTCCCCCGTACAGGAGGGATCTGGTTGCCCCGGCGTCCTGGGAGCACTGTGGTCACATGAACACCACCAGGATGCCGGGGGCCAGAATTCGTGTCACGCCCCTGCGGTCGCTCGCGGGACGCACCTATGTCCCGCGCCGCGGAGGAAGTGGAAGAGGCGCGGAGAGGTCACGCGGGTCGGGAAGTCAGGTTCCAGCCGTCCAGGTGGCCGGGGTCGACGGTGAAGACGCCGGGAGTGTTGTCCATGACGCGGAGCCTCCAGGTGCCGTCGGCGGGGAGTGCCGAGGCGTCGACGGTATAGGTCGCGTGCGGCTCGGCGCCGGTGTCCGAGGCGAAGTCCTTCACTAGGGCCCGTCCTGCGGATCAGGCTGATGACCTCGCCGCCGATGAAGTCGTGGACGAGGTCGACGGAGACTGGCCACTTCCCGACCGGGGGAAGTGGCCAGTGCGGAGTACCTCACCGGAATACGTTGTCGGAATCGTCCCAGATCGAGGGCTCGCTCGGCGTGTACTCCCGCGGGAGCCTCGACGAGGTCTGGTACATCGCGTCGATCTCGGCGGCGAAACGCCGTGAGATGGCGTCCCGGCGCAGCTTCATCGACGGGGTCAGCAGGCCGTTGGTCTGGTCGAAGGGTTCGGCGAGAACACGGAAGACCCGGATCGACTCGGAGCGGGACACGGTGCTGTTGGCCGCGGCCACGGCGCGTCTGACCTCCTCCCGCAGTTCGTTCTCCTCCCGTGCGTCCCGTGCCGACGCGCCCCCCTTGGACCAGGCTCCGCGCCAGTGCGCGAGGAAGTCGGGATCAAGGGTGATGAGGGCGCCCACACAGGGCCGGTTGTCGCCCACGACGACCGCCTGATGGATCAACGGGTGGACGCGCAGCCTCTCTTCGAGGGCCGCGGGAGCCACGCTCTTGCCGCCGCTCGTGATGATGACGTCCTTCTTGCGGCCGGTGATGGCCAGATACCCCTCGGCGTCGAGGCGACCGAGGTCGCCCGTGGCCAGCCAGCCGTCCTGGAACGCGGCGTACGTGGACGGGGGATCGTTGACGTAGCCCTGGAACACCGAGGGCCCCCACACCAGGATCTCCCCGTCCTCGGCCACCCGGATGTCCGTACCGGGCAGGGCGCGGCCGACCGTTCCGAACTTCTCGCGCCCCACGGGCTGGGCCGTGATGCCACCGCTCGTCTCGGTGAGCCCGTACCCGTCGTGGATGACGATCCCGATGCCCGCGTAGAAGAGGGCGAGTTCACGGTTGAGCGGGGAGCCGCCCGACACCGCGCCGCACACTCGTCCCCCCAGGGAGGCCCGCAGCTTCCGGTAGACGGTCTTCTCGTAGAGGGTGTGCTGCAGGCGCAGGTCGAAGCCGGGGCCGGAGCCCGTGCCCAGTCGCTGGCGTTCGGTGGCCGCGGCGAAGTCCTTCGCCGTCTGGACGGCGCGCTCGAACAGGGCTCCGCGGCCCGTCCGTTGCGCCGTACGCAGGAAGTTCTTGTAGAGCTTCTCGAAGACGAACGGAACGGCGTAGAGATAGGTCGGGCGGAAGGAGAGGAGCGCCGCGGAGAGCGTCTCCTCACTGACATCGGGCTCGTGACCCAGCAGGATGCCGCCCCGCAGACAGAGCCCTTGGACCATGATGCCGTACACGTGCGAGAAGGGCAGGAAGGCGAGGACGGCGGGCTGCTCACCAGGGGGAGCAGCCGTGTGTCTCCAGCCCGCGAGGAGGGTGTCGCAGGGGCTGGCGAGGTTACGGTGGGTGAGGGCGCAGCCCTTGGGGTGCCCGGTCGTCCCGGAGGTGTAGGCGATGACCGCGGTCGAGTCGGGCAGCACGATGCGGCGCAGCGAGTCCACCGTCGTCGTCGGGATCGCCCGGCCCCGCGCGACCAGCTGTGCCAGGGCCCCGGTGTCCAACTGCCAGACGTGGCGCAGCGACGGGATCGACGCGCATGCCGAGCCGACCGTCATGATCCCCTGCTCGTCCTCGACGACCACGGCGACACAGCCCGCGTCCTGGAGGATCCACGCGACCTGCTCGTGCGACGAAGTCGGGTAGATCGGCACGACCTCGGCGCCGACCGCCCACAGCGCGTAGCTGAGGACGGTCCACTCGTAGCGCGTACGTGCCATGACGGCCACCCGGTTCCCCGGGCGCAGGCCGGACACGACCAACCCCCGTGCCAGGTCGACCACTTCGTCCCACAGCTCGGCCGCGGTCACCGTCGTCCAGATGCCGGGATCGTCGTCGAGACGGCGTGCGATCTGCGGCAGATCCGGCTCGCGGCGAGCCGTTTCGAAGAGACTGTCGGCGAGTCCACCCTGCATCACTGTCGCAGCCGGTGAAGGATTTTCGAACGCGTGCATCGCCGCTCCAGAATTCTCCCCGGCACGACCCCACCGAGAGGCTCCGGTGCCGAGGATTCACGAATCTAGCCCAGACCGACCACGACTGTGTCGGATTCAGGCAGCAGTTCGTCTACCGATGAGGTTACGGTCGCATCAGGGACCGGTCAGGACGGCCCCGCGGCGGCGGCAACGCCCGCGACAGCCCCGACAGCGGCTGCGATCCGGCAGCCCAGGAGGCGAGCAGCCGAACGCTCCCCGTCACGCCGGTGCTTGCACCGGATCACCTAGGGACGGCTTCCGGTCATGCGCGGCTCAGGAGCGACTCCCGGGAGATGAGGGCGGTCGAGCCCGGTGCCGTACAGGCGTGGGCACCCGCGATCGCCCCTAGCCGGGCGCACTCCCGTACGTCGCGGCCGGCGATCCTGCCGTACAGGAAGCCGCACACGTACGCGTCGCCCGCGCCGTTGGAGTCCACCACCGGAGCGGACGGGACGGCCGCCGGAATGTGACATGGGTCGGGGCCGCCGTCTCTGGTGAGGATGTAGGAGCCGTCCGCGCCCGCCGTGGCGACCACCGTGTGGGCCCGCCCGGCGCGGAGGATCTCCCGCATCAGCGCGGGGGCTTCGTCGCCCACGCCCGCCGCGCTGAAGAAGACGAGATCGGAGCGGAGGGCGAACTCCCGATGGTGGTCCGCGAGGCCGTCCCAGTCGTGCAGATCGGTGGAGACGGGGACACCGAGGTCCTCGATGTCGTCGTAGAGGAAGTGCCCGAAGTTCATGATGGAGAGGTGGACGTGGCGGGTGCGCCGCAGCGGCGGTAGGTAGAAGTCCCGGGGCATCCGCAGATCCGCCGGGTCGCGGCCGTCGTAGAAGGACATCCGGCGGCCGGACGCGTCCACCAGGTTGACCGCGCGCCGCGTTCCGGCGGGGGAGATCAGTGGGAGGAAGTCGACACCGCCCTTGGCCATCCGCTCGCGCACCTGTGCGCCGATCCAGTCGTCACCGATGCAGTCGAGCAATGCGACCTTGAGGCCCAGCGCCCGTGTGCCGAGGGCGACGTTCCCTCCGGTGTGACCGGGCCACTCCTCGATCGGGCCGACATGGACGGAGTCGGCGAGCGGGACCGGCAGGGAGTCGACGCGGACGATGGTGTCCACGCCGGTGCCGCCGATCACCAGGACGTCGTATTTCCCGTCCTGGTCGTATGCGCTGTACGGGTCGTGGTCGTGGTCGCCGTTCCGGTTGCTTTCCGCGTGCTGTGGGATCACAGATCCATCTGCCCTCTCCTTCCCCGCCGCCCCCAGTATGGCGGGCCAATTACTTGAGGTTCGGCGCTTCCAGCGGGAATTGCCTGACGGTTCGTACAACTTCCGCCTGCAGGTGATTGACTCGGGCGGCTGGGCGTGGAGGGCGAAGCTGATTCTCACCACGGCATCGCGCTCGCCCACGTGCCGTGACCGACGCAACGGCCGCCGACCGCCCGGCGTAGCCCTTGACTTCACAAGACCACCGCGCGACATTCCTGACTCCGCATCAGAACCGGGACGCAGAAGGCCCGTTGCCTCCCGGGGCACAGCACGCTCGCCCATTCCTTCGCCCGGCTGGAGCGCCCTGCCATGTCCACGAACGCGGACCCTGTGAGACGTACCGAAGCCTCCTCTGCGTACTTCACCGCTTCCACCTCCGGACCCGGCCCGTCGCGTCGCCGGGTGCTCGGCGCGGCGACGGGAGCCGGGCTCGCGCTCGCGGCCGGTCTGCCAGGTGCCGCGGACGCGGCCGACCTGCCTCTGCTCGGCACGTACGACGTGGTGGTGATCGGCTCCGGAGCGGCGGGGATGACCGCCGCGCTGACGGCTGCGAAACAGGGGCTGAGCTGCGTCGTCGTCGAGAAGGCGCCCACGTTCGGGGGATCGGCGGCGCGTTCGGGCGCGGGCGTCTGGATCCCGAACAACCCGGTGATCCTCGCCGCGGGGGTACCGGACACCCCGGCGAAGGCCGCCACCTACCTCGCGGCGGTGGTCGGCCCCGACGTCTCCGCCGCACGCCAGCAGGCCTTCCTCGGCAGCGGCCCCGCCATGATCTCCTTCGTCATGGCGAACAGCCCGCTCCGTTTCCGCTGGATGGAGGGGTACAGCGACTACTACCCCGAACTCCCCGGCGGCCTGCCCGGTGGCCGCTCCATCGAACCCGACCAGCTCGACGGCAACATCCTCGGTGCCGAACTCGCCCATCTGAACCCGTCGTACATGACCGTACCGACCGGCATGGTCGTCTTCAGCTCCGACTACAAGTGGCTCACGCTCGCCGCGGTCAGCGCGAAGGGTGCCGCCGTCGCCGCCACCTGCCTGGCCCGCGGCACCCAGGCGGCCCTGCTCGGCCAGAAGCCCCTCACCATGGGCCAGTCGCTGGCGGCCGGTCTGCGTGCCGGACTGCTCGCGGCCCAGGTTCCGGTGTGGCTGAACACCCCGCTCTCCGACCTGTACCTGGAGAACGGAACCGCCACGGGAGCCGTGGTCACCAGGAACGGCACCCCGGGCCTGATCAGAGCCCGGCACGGGGTGATCGTCGGATCCGGCGGCTTCGAGCACAACGCGGCCATGCGCGACCAGTACCAGCGACAGCCCATCGGCACCGAGTGGACGGTCGGCGCCAAGGAGAACACCGGCGACGGCATCCAGGCGGGTCAGCGGGCCGGCGCGGCGCTCGACCTGATGGACGACGCATGGTGGGGCCCGGCGATTCCGCTGCTCGACCAGCCGTACTTCTGCCTCGCCGAACGCACCCTGCCCGGCGGGCTCCTCGTCAACGCCGCC
Organism: Streptomyces sp. GbtcB7; assembly: GCF_019091445.1. NCBI lineage: Bacteria > Bacillati > Actinomycetota > Actinomycetes > Kitasatosporales > Streptomycetaceae > Streptomyces > Streptomyces sp. GbtcB7. Next base: position 192,209 of record NZ_JAGXJM010000015.1, on the reverse strand, counting down.
GGCGCGCGCTTCGTCAACGAAGCGGCCCCCTACAGCGACGTCGTGCACATCATGTACGACCGTGACAGCGGCGCGCCCGACATCCCGGCGTGGCTGATCGTCGACCAGAACTACCGTAACCGCTACCTCTTCAAGGACGTGCTGCCGACCTTCACGTTCCCCGATACGTGGTACACGTCCGGCGCCGCCCACAAGGCGTGGACCCTCGACGCCCTCGCGGCACAGATCGGCATGCCCGCCGCCGCGCTCCGCGCCAGCGTCAACCGCTTCAACAGCCTTGCCCTGAACGGCAACGACACCGACTTCCACCGTGGCGACAGTGCCTACGACCACTACTACACCGACCCCGCGATCCTCCCCAACTCCTGCCTGGCGCCCCTGTGGCTCGCCCCCTACTACGCCTTCAAGATCGTTCCGGGTGACCTGGGTACGAAGGGCGGCCTGCGCACGGATGCCCGGGCGCGGGTACTGCGGCCGGACGGATCCGTCATCCCGGGCCTTTACGCCGCCGGAAACGCCAGCGCGGCCGTCATGGGCCACAGCTACGCGGGCGCGGGTTCGACGATCGGCCCGGCGATGACCTTCGGCTACATCGCCGCGTTGGACATCGCGGCCGGCGCGGGCGCCTGAAGGATGTGCGGGGCTCCGACAGGCCGCGGGGTGCCCGGGGAGCCGACGCCGCCGCCCGAGCGGAACTCGCGGGAACCCCCGGGAACTCGGGTGCCAGGCAGTCTTTGCGTGCGCAGTTGGGTTTCTTGGGCATTACGGGACACGTGAGTCTGCTTCCGTACATGTTGCGCGTCTCCTATGTCGGTGCATGGTTCGCAGGTTTCACCTGCTCCGCACAGCCAGAGGAGAACGACCCGTGTTCCGACGTCCTGCCCGCCCCGTCACCGCGGCCGTCGCCGCGCTCGCGGCCGTCGGCGGCCTCACCGCCACCGCGGCCGCCGCCGCACCCGCCGCCGCCACACCCACCTCCGCGCACTCGCCCGCGCACGTCGCGCGCCATGTCCTGCTGTTGTCGATCGACGGCCTGCACCAGTCCGACCTGGCCTGGTACGTCGCACGTCACCCGAAGTCCGCGCTCGCGCGGCTCGCCACCGGTGGGGTCGAGTACACCCACGCGAGGACCACCGACCCCTCCGACTCGTTCCCCGGCCTGGTCGGCCAGCTCACCGGCGGGAACCCGGGCACCACGGGCATCTACTACGACGACGGCTACAGCTCCGCACTCCTCCCGGCCGGAACGACCCACTGCGCGGGCGCCAAGCCCGGCGCCGAGGTCGACTTCACCGAGGACCTCGACCGCGACAAGAACTCCATCGACGCCGGCCAAGGCCTCGCCGGCCTGCCCGGCAGCATCCTCAAGATGACCGGCGCCGCCCGCGGCCTCATCGACCCGTCGAAGCTGCCGGTCGACCCCAAGACCTGCAAGCCCGTGTACCCGCACTCGTATCTGAAGGTGAACACGGTCTTCAACGTGGTCAGAAAGGCCGGACTGCGGACCGCCTGGTCCGACAAGCACGTCGCGTACGAGATCCTCAACGGCCCCTCCGGCGACGGCGTCCAAGACCTTTTCGCCCCCGAGATCAACAGCCAGGCGATCGGCTATCCGGCAGGCACGGACTGGACGAAGGACAACGCGGCGACGGAGCAGTACGACGGATACAAGGTGAAGGCCGTCCTCAACGAGATCGACGGCTACGACCACGGCCGCACCCACAGGACCGGCACCCCGGCGGTCTTCGGCATGAACTTCCAGTCCGTCTCGACCGCCCAGAAGCTGCCCGCCTCCGAGGGCCTGACGGGCGGCTACGCGGCGAAGGGTGTCCCCGGTCCGCTGCTGGCCAAGAACCTGGCCTTCGTGGACCAGGAGGTCGGAGCGTTCCTCACCGAACTGCGCGAGCAGCACCTGGACGGCAACACGACCGTCATCCTCTCCTCCAAGCACGGCCAGTCACCGACCGACCCCAAGGCCCTGACCCGTATCGACGACGGCCCCCTGCTCGACGGCCTCAACGCCGCATGGAAGAAGGCCCACCCGGGCGCCGGTGACCTGGTCGCCCACTCCGTGGACGACGACGCCATGCTCCTCTGGCTCAACGACCGCTCGCAGGCCGCCACCGCCTTCGCCAAGGCGTACCTGCTCGCCCAGTCCGGCACCGGCAACGACATCACCGGCAAGGCCAAGCCCTTCACCGCGAGCGGCCTGAAGACCCTGTACGCCGGTGCGGCGGCCGCCCGGTATTTCCACGTCAAGGCGGGCGACTCGCGCGTGCCGGACCTGTTCGGCATCGCCCGATACGGCGTCGTCTACACCGGCGGCAAGAGCAAGATCGCCGAGCACGGCGGCGCCCACGCCGACGACCTCGACGTCCCGCTCGTCGTCTCGGGCGCCGCCACCCCGCACGGCGTGCGCGTCAGCGGCCCGGTGAAGACCACGCAGATCGCCCCGACGATCCTGCGACTGCTCGGCCTCAACCCCCGGGCCCTGGACGCCGTACGCGTCGAGCACACCGCGACCCTGCCGGTGCGCTGACCCCACCCCGACGCTCCACCGACGGGACCGCCGCCATGACGACGGTCCCGTCACCGGGTTCCGGGCCCAGGGGACTGTCAGTGGTGGCTGCGAGACTGTTGGACATGATCGAGTCGAATGCGAAGGCGGATCTTCTCCGCTCTCTGCAAGCCGCCCGCGACGCCCTGCTGTGGAAGCTCGACGGGCTGTCGGAGTACGACGTCCGCCGTCCGCTGACGCCGACCGGAACGAACCTGTTGGGGCTGGTCAAGCACGTCACCGGAGTGGAGCTGGGGTACTTCGGCGACACCTTCGAGCGGCCGTTCTTCGAAGAGCCGCCGCTCTGGTTCACGGCCGACGCCGAGCCCAACGCGGACATGTGGGCCGACGCCGATGAGTCGCGCGAACAGATGGTCGGACTCTACCGCCAGGCGTGGAAGCACTCGGACACCACGATCGAGACCTTCGCGCTCGACGCGATCGGTCGTGTGGCGTGGTGGCCCGAGGACCGAAGAGAGGTGACGCTGCACCAGGTCCTGGTGCGCGTGATCGCCGACACCCACCGGCACGCGGGCCACGCCGACATTCTCCGGGAGTCCATCGACGGGGCTGCCGGGATGTGGGAAGGGAACGACGCCATGCCGTCGGGCGACCGGTCGTGGTGGGACAGCCATCGAAGCCGACTGGAGCGCGTGGCGCGGGAAGCCGGCCGCGACTGACGTCGCCCCACTGAGCCGGAACGCCTCGATCTCGGAAGTCAGTTCCACAGAGGAAGGTCGACCCATTGCCCGAATCCGTCCGGCTTCCCACTGGTGTAGACGAGGCTCAGCTGGGTGTAGTGCGACAGATCAGGGTGCTTCTTCCAAGGCTGTGGGGCGTTGAGCCGCACGATCACCCGGTACGCGTGGAACTTGCCCGCTGCGCAGTACGGCTTGCAGTCGTTCACCACGTTGAAGCCCTCGGCCACCGCGGAGTCCGGGTGCCACTGGGACCAGCGGAGCGAGGTGAGGCGGCTGTTGCCGTCACCGCACGCGAGAATGAAATCGGTGGGGCGCACCTGCGGGTGCCAGAAGCAGTCGACCATCACGGGCTGTCCCGCCTGGCTCTGCACGGTGGGCGTGGACGGCGGTGACGGAGCTGGGGCGGAGGAAGCTGTTCCCGTGATTGCTGCGAGCGACACAGCGGCACAGAACGTCACCGCTGTCCTCACTGTGCGTCTTGGCATGTTCGCTCCCAGTCGCAATTTCTTTCGACCAGCAGGCCCGGTGCCTGGTCCGCCCCTTCTTGCGGCGGTCGGCTCCTGTATCGACGCTACGACGCTGTCGGAGGATGCACCACTCGCACGGAGTAACGCGTGCTCCCTCCCAGCGACGAACCCCGAAGGAGAGACAGCATGAGTACGACCAATCCACGGAGGCGGGCCGCCATGTTCGTCGGAGACGACGACGATCCCCGGCTCGACGCTCCTTCGACCGGCGAAGAGTGAGCCATGCTCATCGGATTTCTCAGGGCCCAGCGGACGACGCTGGAGCTGAAGTGCGCCGGTGTGGAAGGGGAGTTGGCCCGACGCTCCGTCGAGCCCTCCACGCTCTCGCTGCTCGGACTCGTACGCCATCTCGCCGACGTGGAGCGCCGATGGTTCCGTCAGGTTCTCGCCGGTCAGGACGCGCCACTACGCTTCTCGTCGCCGGTGGAACCAGACGGTGACTTCGACGGCGCGGTTCCCGATCCCGACCTTGTGACCGAAGCGTGGCAGGCATGGCGCGCCGAGGTCGCGTTCGCCGACGCCTTCACCGGGGACGCGCCCCACCTCGACATCGCGGGCAAGGACGCATGGCGTGGGACGGTGTCGCTGCGCTGGGTGCTCATCCACATGATCGAGGAATACGCCCGTCACAACGGACACGCCGATCTTCTCCGTGAACGCATCGACGGGGCGATCGGCGTCTGAGGAGGTGATCTCGGAGCTTGATCCATCACACCAAGTCGGCCGCTGAACTGGGCGTCTCGTCAGCCCAGCGGTTCTGTGGCAGCGTGTCCGCCATGGGGGAGATGGTGGAGCGAGTGGACGAGCAGGACCAGACAGTGGGAGTGGTGGATCGAGGCGAGGCCATCCGCCGAAGGTGGCTGCACCGGGTTGCCACCACCGTCTGCCGCGACCCTGACGGTCGGATCCTCGTCCACCGGCGCCCCGATCACGTTTCCCGCTTCCCCGGCCAGTACAACTGGCTGGTCGGTGGCGCCGTGGGCGTGGGCGAGACCTACCCGGCAGCAGCCTCTCGTGAACTCGCCGAAGAACTCGGGGTCCACACCCCGACGCGGTTCCTCTTCAAGTACCTGTGCCGGGGTGTCATCAGTCCCTACTGGCTCGGCCTGCACGAGGCGATCCTCGACCAGCCGGTTGTACCGGATGCCTCGGAAGTCGCCTGGCACGCCTGGCTCACCCCGGTTGAGCTGCGCGCTGCGATGCACGACACGATGTTCGTCCCCGACGCCCGCGACGCGTTCGACCGGTACCAGGCGGAGAAGGCGGGTCCACGCGGCCCCATGCCACGAGACTCGACGCTCCCACCGCGTCCGGAACGCTCACGCTGACCGCGCCCGACCGCGCGGAACGGGTCCCGCCGGGCTCCTCCGTCCACCATCAGTGGGCAGAGAGGGCTGTGTGTGCGGCGTCCAGCCAACTCGAAGGTCGGCACGCCCTGCAGACGCCCCCACGGGGCCCTGGATCCGCGGACAAAAAGGTGTTGGCTCTCGATCGCCGGGCCTGGACAATCCGGGGTGAAGGGTGGGGGAGGACGTATGGCCGTGTTCGTGTGCGCGTCGTGCGGCGCCGCGTTGACCGCCCGCTTGTCGCAGGTGGCGCTTCCCGTCCACGCCCACCACAAGTACGGGCACGAACTGCTGCCCGCGCTCATGGAACCGGGCACATACGCCGTGGACCCGGAACCCTCCGGACCGCCATGGCGGCCGTGGAGTGAGATCGAGGTGGACGAAGCGGAAGCCCGAGGCGTGTTCGCGCCGGTTCGCGCGCTGTCCTTCGGTGCGCCGGGAGCGATCGTCGTCGCGCCGGGTGACACCCGCGGCACCGTCCTGATCCCCGAGCGTTGCGACGGCTACTGCATGGGGCTGGACGGGAGGGACGGCCCCAACCTGGCCTGCGCGCAGTGCGGGCGGGCTGTGGCAACCCGCATCGACGACTGCTCCTATTGGCAGGCGGTGCGGCTCGACCCGCAGTCAGTGCGCCAGCTTCCCGCTGAAGGCCCCGTGCACCGGAGGGTCGACTGGGAGACGTTGGTCGACGAGCGGCAGGACGCGCCGCCGGTCGAGCCGCCCGGAGTGTGGAGCCCACGGTGGGAGGCGGCGGTCGGGGTCGCGCTGGCCCACCTGTTGGCGGCCTCGGCGGGTACGCCCGTAGCCGTCCCTCATGGCCTTCTCGCCGACACGTTCGGCCGCGCGCTGGACGCGCTGCTCCCGCCGGGACCGCCGGTGAGGAACGTGGTCCTGGCCGGCCCAGGCCTGCCTGATCCCGACCCCGCCTCCGACATCGCCCTGGTTCCGCGACACCCGCAGACGGGGACGTCGTGGCGGCCGTCAGCCATGGTGGACACCGTGCCGTTGGCTGCCGACGTGTGGATGCATCTGGCCTTCCAGCACGACCGGTTGCCCGTCCCCGCGACAGGCGGAATGCCCGAGGGTGTCTTCCGCGACGACCCGCTGCCGATGCATCCATGGGGGGCGTTCCGGCCTGACGCGAGAGCGTTCCTCCACACGCTGGCACGACTGCCCGCCGTCCGCCGACCGTGGCTGCGCAGGATCTACGACCGCGTGAGCAACCACCCCTACGCTCGCCCGTTCTAGCCAGGACCCTCGCGCGCAGCGGGTTCAAGCCTGATGGGGCCGGTCGGCCAGTCGAGCCAGGAGACCGCGGGCGGCATCGACGCACCGACCGACCCGCTCATGCGGGCCGACGCCCGCCATCGCCTCCGCGCGGAGCGGTATCTCGAGGCCGATGACAAGGTCGCGCGGCAGTACCTCGAGCACGTCCAGCAAGGGCAGTTCGCCCGTCCCGGGCACCATCCGCTCGAACATCGCCTCTTCCAGGTAGTTGGGGATGGCGGGCACCAACGGGGCGTCACTCAGCTGGATGTAGCCGATGACACCAGGATCGAGCCGCGCGAGGTCGTCCGGCCCGGAACCGGACCGCACGACGTGCATCGTGTCTACCAGGAGGCGGAAGTCCGGCCGCCCGACCTGACGAATCACGTCGAGCGCACTGGGCAGATCCGGGACCGTCAGGCCCGGACTGGCTTCCAGTGTCGTCTCCATCCCGAGTGAAGCCGCGTTCTCGGCGAGGATGCCGAACTGGTCGATGCTGCGGTCGAGGTCCGGATCGAGAGAGACCGTGTTGATCCGCCGGACACCGAGCTCCGCCATGATTTCGAGATCGCCGACTCTGTCCTGGATGTCAGCTCCCTCGCGGACCACCATGCCTTCCCCGAGTGAGATCGACACGTCGCGATCACGCATCGCGGCAATCATCTCGCGTCGCAGCGTTGGATCATCCCGAAGGGAGAACGGTGGATAGATCGACGGGTTGTACGGATTCGATGTCAGGGCGGTCGAGATGTACCGGCAACCCAGGTCCGCGGCCAGGGCTACGAACGTGACCGGAGGCATTCCGAAGACGCTGAGAAGCTCGATCCCCAGCCTTTCCATCCATCTCGCCCGCTTTCGGTGGTCCGACACCGCCAAGACAAGGCCGGGGCGGTTCTCGGCGACTAGGTGACGTCACCACACTCGCGCCGATAATGACATTCTCGTATAGTAGAGCAACATTCTCGCATGCGTGGGGCCAGATGCAGAACGACCGATGTGGGCAGCTATCCGGGGGTGCCGTGACCTTGCAGCGGGTCGAAGTCGGGCTGGTCAGCGCCGACGAAGCCTTGGTGGAGTTCTTCGCCGCCGTGTTCGAACTGGAACGGCTCCCGGCGGTCAGGTCGGGCTCTGGAGTCGTACACCGGCTCGAGGCACCCGGCACGCGGATCAAGGTGATGGTGCCTTCGCGGCGGCCTGTCTCCGCCGAACCGGCCGAGCCCTTCTTTCACTTGACCGGCGTGCGCTATCTGACCATGTACGTCGATGATCTCGACGGGATCATCGAACGAGGTGTGGCCCGCGGCGGACGTGTGCGGCACGGTCCCATGGATGTGGGTCCCGGAGTGCGCGTCGCCGTCCTCCAAGATCCCGATGGCAACGCCATAGAAGTGGTCGACGGCGCTCCGTGAGCCGAACCGGTCGGCGCCGCGTCACCGGGATGACGCGAGTCGATCCTCCGGGCCCGGCGGTGTCCCACTGTTCCCGGCAAAGCCCGCCGTCCCGAAAAGCCCGCCGTCCCGATTCGTCGTCGCATGACGGCAGCGATGCCACTACATTTGGTGTCATGACTGCCATCACCCTGCGGATTCCCGACGCCATGGACAAGGCGCTGCGCGACGCCGCGGCCGGCGCCCCCTCCCTGAACGACTACATCCTCCGAGCCGTGCGTCGGCAGATGACGCTGGACGCCGCCCGTCGGCTCGCCCGGATCGAGCCCCTCGATCTGGGCGGCGAGGGCGACGCCCTGTGACGATCCAGAAGGGCGAAGTCTGGGACGTCGACACCGGCAAGGGAAACCGCACGATCCTCGTCGTGAGCCTTGACGGACTGGCCGATGCGTACGGCGCCGTGGTCGCCCTGGTGCTGCATGCCCCGGCCGTGCACCCCGATACGGCGATGAGCGTGCGCCTGACCACCCCGGTCGACGCCTCGGTCGTCGCCGTCAACCTGCTCCAGCTTTCCGCGGCGCGCTTCGAGACCGCCACCCTGCTCGGCAACATCGGGACCGAGCAGCAGGCGCTCATCGACAACGCACTCCGGGCGGTCCTCGACCTGTGAGGTGCGCGGCCCAGCCCGCATGCCCCGCTGGACCTCATGAACGGCCCTGCTCGGGTATACGATCAGATGGTGCGCGGTGAGCAGGGCGGATTGCCTGTGCGGCGTCTTCCTGAAGGGCTGCGCGCCTGGGAAATGGGAGCCATCGCCCCTGGCGCAGGCCCTGGCGTCCGCCGGGAACCCGGCCCTGATGAGCGCCGCGCAAGGAGTGCTCATGACCAGTCCACACGAGATCGATCCGCGCGCTCTCGCTGATCCGCGCAACGTCTATCCGACCGACGAAGAGTTCTACAGGAGCGGGCGCCCGGCCGACGCCGCACTGCCGGAGGACCGGCCCCGTGGAGGAGAGCCCTCGACGCCGCTGAAGCGGCGGGGGACGTGGGCGACCGTTGCGCTCGTCGCCGGCATCATCCTGCTGATCCTCGTCGGGATCGCACTGTTCCCGTGAGTGATCGGGAGCAGCCGAAAGTCACCGTCACAAAGGAGACCCGGACGGGGCGGGAGCCGGACACTCGGACCGGCTCCCGCCCCGGAAGGGGACCGCTCAGGTGCGGTAGGCGTAGTACGCCGCGTTCGGGTACGACGCGATGATGCTCGCCACCGACCTGTTGTAGGTGTTGGTGGAGTGGTACGACACATACGGCACGCCCTGCGGGCTGCGGTAGGTGACGATCATGCTGTGGTCCTTGGACCCGTCCTTGTTGAAGTCCATCTGCAGGACGTCACCCACGTCCAACTGGTAGACGTTGGCGAGGCTGGTGACCCGCTTGGAGGACAGGGCGAACCACGAGAACTCGTTGACGCCGACGAACGAGTCCGACTGGATGTCGGAGTTGCCGAACCACTTGTGGAAGTCGTCCGTGTAGCCGGGGACATGCTTCCAGCCGCCTGCTTTCAGGGACTGGCTGACGAAGTTGGTGCAGTCGCCGCCGGCACCCTGCCCGTTGAAGTTCGGGTAGGCCGGGTTGTAGTTGTTCCAGTACTTGGCCGCGTACGCCGCCATGGCCTTGTAGTCGTAGCCGGAGGCCGAGAAGTTCTTCGGCTTGGCCGGCGCGGGCCACGTGGTGACGGAGCGGGTCGCCGCGGGCGGGGCGTCGTCGGCGGCCGTCTTCGGCGCGGCGACGAACGTGGTGGCGGCGACCTGGTTGACCGCGACGCCGTCGTCGGTGTCACGGATGCCGGTCAGCTGCCAGTCGCCCTTGCGATCGGCCTTGAACGTCAGCTCGTGGTGCGCCTGGAAGCCGGTGGTCTTCGGCTCGTCGCCCTTGACCTTCTCGTAGGTCAGCGTCGTCGTCTCGGTGACGTTGACCGTGGCGTGACGGCCCTTCAGTCGCGTACGGTCCAGCGAGACGCTCGTGTTGGCCGAGCTGTACTTCTCGCCGAGCGACTCCAGACGGGACTTGCGGCCCCGCAGTTGCGACAGTGCGGACTTCTCCTCGCGCGACAGCGTGGAGGACACCCGCACGTCGCCGGAGAACCGCGACGACAGTGACGTGTTCCGACTGGTCTTGCCGCCGTCCACCAGGGCGTCCGTACGGTCGGTGAAGACCGCGTCCGCCAGCCGTTGGAAGGTGGCTTTGGTCGACGGATCCACGGCGGGGTCGGCGACAGTCGACGCGCCCGCGGTCCAGTTGGGCAGCAGCGCGGCGCCGGCGACGACCGAGGCGGCCGCTGCCGTGACTATGGTCGCCCGTCGCCGCTTACGGCTCAGTTTCCTTGATCTCAATGATGTTCCCCTCTACGCCGGTACTCGATACCGGGAGCCGCATCCTCGCACGGCATGTGTGGCTCCTGTGAAGGGGGTTGCCGAAGTGGCCCAACCGCAACACACGGCTCGTCGACGGGACCGTCGTCCCCCTGCCTGCCCTGACGTCGCGTCGCGCGTCTTCGTTCCGACACCGCTCACCCGCACCGGGGCGAAGTTGCTCAAATCACTGCCCCATGAGGGCGGCGCCCCGCCGCCACTTCGACCCGGTGGCCTCCGCTCCGCGTTCCGTACGCCGACCTGCGCAACGTGCCGTACGGCGAAGGGCTGTTACCGGCGGCGGGGACGTGCGGGATGTGTGGCTCAGGAGGTGACGCGTGCGAGGAAGTCGCGGATGTATCCGGCGATTTCCTCCAGGTGGCTCTCCAGGGCGAAGTGCCCGGACTCGAGGAGATGGATCTCGGCGTCGGGCAGGTCGCGTTGGAAGGCGCGGGCTCCGTCCGGGCCGAAGATTTCGTCGTTGGCCCCCCAAACGGCCAGCAGCGGCACCTGGCTGTCGCGGAAGTACTGCTGCAACTGGGGGTAGAGGGCGACGTTGGTCGGATAGTTCCGGAACAGTGCGAGCTGGATGGCGTCGTTGCCGGGGCGGTCGAGCAGAGCCTGGTCGATGGTCCAGCTGTCCGGGCTGACGAGGCTCGGATCCGCGACCCCGTTCAGGTACTGCCATCGGGTCAGTTCGAGGGTCAGGGCCCCGCGGAGGGGGGCTTCGTTCTCGGGCGTCGGGTTCTCGGCGTAGGCGAACAGCCCGTCCCAGAACGCCTTGACGAATCCGTCGGTGTAGCCGTTGCCGTTCTGCGTGATGATCGCGGTGATGCGCTGCGGAGACCGCGTGGCGAGCCGCCAGGCGATGGGCGCTCCGTAGTCCTGCGCGTAGACGGCGAACCGGTCGACGCCGAGCTGTTCCAACAGACCGGCGGTCACGTCGGTCAGAGTGTCGAAGGTGTAGTCGAACTCGTCGACCGTTGGCATGGCCGACTGCCCGAATCCGATCATGTCGGGCGCGATGACGCGGTAGGTGTCGGCGAGTGCCGGGATGAGGTTCCGGAACATGTGCGAGCTCGTCGGGAAGCCGTGCAGCAGCACGAGCGCCGGTGACCGCGGGTCTCCGGCCTCCCGGTAGAAGACATCCATGCCGTTGACGGTGGCGGTGCGGTGATGCACGACGCTGCTCATGCCAACCTCCAAGGTTGCTTTGAACGGTTAGCTGCAGTCCAGCATGGAGGACCTAACCTGTCAAGTCATCTTTGATGGTTAGATTCGCTGAGCCGGAAGCCCCGAACTCGTAGAGCTCCCCCCAGGGGGGCTCACAGATCCAGTAGAGCTCCCCGGGGGGGGCTCACAGATCCAGCAGGACGTCAGTGGTGGGGATGCTGCAGCACGGCAGCACTTCCCCCGAGGCGGGATCCTCCAGGGGCTGCGTCGTGTACTCGACCTGACCGGTGAGCAGGGGAGTGGCGCAGGTATGGCACACCCCTGTACGGCAGGACCAGCGCGTGGGGACCTCGCACGCCTCGGCCAGCTCCAGCAGCGTCGCGTACCGTTCCGACCAGCCGGTGGACAGGCCGCTGCGGGCGAAGGTCACGGAGGGCCCTGTGCCCCGGGGGCCGGGCGGCTGGTGAGGAGGTCCGGAACCCGTGTGGGTGATGCCGGGGTTGATGGCCGCGAGCGCCCCGAAGACTTCGGTGTGGATGTTCGAACTGCTCAGCCCCGCCCGCTGGAGCGCGGATGTCACCGTCGACATGAAGCCCTCGGGACCGCACAGATAGGCGTGCGCATCCGCAGGGATACCGAGCTCCCGGATCCCGTCGCTGGTCATGCGCCCGTGCGTGATGCCCGGCCCCCCGGCGATCTCGAGATCCGGGGCGGTGTAGTAGATGAAGGCGCGGGCGTGCGGTAGGCGGGCCAGGAGTTGCCGGGCCTCTTCCGCGAAGGGTTGCTGTCGCGGATCGCGCGCGGTGTGCACCCACCACACGGCGCGGGAGCTGTGTTCGAGGGTCAGTTGGTGCAGCATCGCCAGAACAGGCGTGACGCCGATGCCCGCCGAGAACAGTGCCACGGGCGTGTGGTCATCGGCCAGCACGAACGTCCCGCGAGGCGCTGCCGCTTCGATGACGTCGCCCGTGTGCAGATGGGTGTGGAGGTAGGTGCTGACCTTGCCGCGGTCTTCGCGTTTGACGCTGATCCGGTACTCGGCGGCACCGGGGGCGGACGACAGTGAATAGGAACGCACCAGGCCGGGCCGGCCCTCTTCGGGGATCCGCACGGTCAGGTACTGGCCGGGCGCGGCCGGGGGCAGCGCCTGCGAGTCGATGGGTCGCAGGAGGAACGAGGACACCGTGGGGGTCTCGGGTACGACCTGGGCCACGCGCAGCTGCCTGAAGCCCCTCCAACCCGGCGCGGCGGGTGCGGGTGCGGGCGGCTGGTCGAGTCGGTGGCTCATCTCCTGGAAGGACTGCTGCCATCCGGGGCTGAGTGCCTCGATGGTCAAGGCGGCACGCAGTTTGGCCGGGTCGGGGTCCGGAAGGTAGAGCAGGGCGTCGGTGTCGGCGATGGTGAGGGACCCCCGGCCCGTGCGGGTCCGGGTGATCGGGTCTCCGGCCCGGACCCGGCCCTCGGCGATGACGCGGAGGTAGAAGCCGGGGCGGTGGTGGGCGACGAGCAGGGAGGCCATGCGCGGTTCGTTCAGGCGCATGCCGACGCGGTAACAGGTCACGCGTGGCTGGGTGACCTCGAACTCGGCTTCGCCGATGCGGTACCGGTCGCCGATGCACACCTCGTCGTCCGCCAGCCCGTCGACGGTGAAGTTCTCCCCGAACTGGCCGAACTCCAGATCGTCGCGCTCGAGGACCATGCGCCAGTACGCGTAGGACTGCGTCTGGTAGACGAGGACAGCCCGCTGCTCCCCGCCGTGGCCCTGCAGGTCACCCTGGCCGTCACCGTCGATATTGAGGCGGCGCACCATCCGGGGGCCGTCGACGGGATGCTTCCACGCTCCCGTGTGTACCGTCCTGTCGCGCCAGCGCACGTCCTTCGGCCGTCCCACGTTGACTGAGAGCAGAGTCGCCATCTCGTCCTCCCGGTGCGGCGCCGCCGCACGGCGAAGTCGGTCGCCTCAGCATGCTGCTCAGTGATCCGGCCGATCGGAACCCGGCTTCGTGGGTCATGCGCACATTTTCCTCCGGCGCGGGAGGCGAAGAAGCCTATAAAAAGGTACAAAAGTAGTGTGAGCAAGAATCCTGAAACCACGCAAGACATGGATAAATGGGCTGACCGGATCCGGACGGTCTCCTCGACTTCCGATCCTCAGGCCGCCCGCAAGCTGGCCGGTGACATCTACCGTGCCGCACAGGAAGATCTCGACGCCGAACGTGCCCGGGCGGAGTACGAACGCGAGGAATGAGCCTGTCCGTCCCGTCGGCACATCACGCCTCACGGTGAGGGGGCGACCTTCGCCGTGGGGCGACGCTCGGGTCCCGTAGGAGGCGGCCTCGAGTGCGTCCCGGTCGTACCCGGCCGTCCGTGGCCGACTCCGTCTCAGTGGGAGAGGACCTCGTCGGTCCCCAGGCTGCGGTCGACCCCGTGAGGCACCACCTGCTGGCCCGGTTCGAGGTGCAGACGCTCACCGTCGAGGTGGACCTCGACCTTGTCGGGCTCGAACGAGACCAGGTCGCCGACGCGCCCGACCTCGGGGTAGGCCTCGCGGTACGACCACGCCGCCTTCTTGGCCTCGCCGATGTCGTAGTAGTCGGCCAGTCCTTTGTAGGGGCAGAACGTCCGACCCTCCACCGGCGTCAGTTCCTTCTCCTGGATGTCCTCGCGCGGTACGTACCACCGCGGTGCGAACCCGGACTCGTAGAGCACCACCGGACGGGTGGTCCGCGCGATCACAGTGTCCCCCGAGCGCACCTCAAGGGTGCGGGAGGTGTCGCGGATGTCGATGCGGTGATAGGCGTCCGCCGCGTGCCCGAGGATCCGTTCGTCCTCCTCGCAGAAGGCGTCCATGGCCCTCCAGGCGAAGGCGACACGCCCCTTCAGCTCGTCGGCGTACGAGGGGAGCCCCGTGAACTGCCACGCCGCACGCTCGGTGCGACGGCCGCCGACGTCCACGGTGAACCAGGACGTCTCGCCGAGCTCGCGGTGCTGGGTGGTGCGCCCGCTCGCCTCGAGAACGCCGGAACGCAGTGACGAGAGCGGGAAGTAGGCGACGGGGTAGCGCCCCGGCTCGTGCAGCAGTACGACGTCCTCGCTGTCCGCGATCCATTCCCCGCCGAACCTCACCCTCATCCGGCGGCGGAGCCGCTCCGCGAAGAGCAGCCGCTCCGGCAACGGCTCAGGGGTGAGGAACCTGCCGAGCGCGGTGGAGGAGAGCGGTCCTTGCTGCCATGACAGTCCCATGACCGGTTCCCTTCTGCGGCTAATGAATACAATGAGCGTAGAACCATTAGATTGCACCTGCAATAGGGCACGCTAATGGTTAGCATGAAGCCGTGAGCATTCGAGTGGGTGTAGGTGAGCTTCAGGCGGCGGGGTTCCCCATGGGTGGTGAACCGCTCGTCGCACTGGACCTGGCCGACACGCTGATGACGGTGACCGAACCGGCCACGGACCTCATCGGGGCCCCGGAGGCCTCGGCGGCCTGGTGGGCACTGCAGTCCGGAAGCCTGCCGCCCGGGCCTGTGCCCGAGGCCGCGGCCGTGCGCCGGCTGCGAGCGGCGGTTCGCGACGTCCTGGACAGTCACCTGGAGGGCCGCCCGGCGCGGCCCACGTCGGTGGACGACATCAACGCCGCCGCGGCAGCGGCTCCCGTGAGTCCTCGTCTGGTCGTGACGCCCGACGGCATCAGGGGCGAGGAACGCTGGCACACCGAACACGGCGGGAACGCCGCGTTGGCCGCCATCGCCGCGGAGGCCATCGGGCTCCTCGCCGACAACGAGCGGCTCGGGCTCCTGCGCCGCTGCGCCAACCCGGCCTGCTCGATGCTCTTCCTCGCCGAGAACAAGCGGCGCAAGTGGTGTACCAGCAACATCTGCGGCAACCGCGCACGGGTCGCCCGCCACTACGAACGAACCCACACCGACGGAGCCGGCGGCATCTGACCCGCGCAGCGGCCGCCGCAAGGGGCGGGCGGCAGAGGGGCTCCTCACCACGGGCCATGGGCCACGGGCCTCCGGGGCGACAGTGGCACCGGTGGCCACGTCCGGCTTCCACCCCCAGCGGGCACGCACCGACCGGATGCCGCTGCGTGCCCGGCGTCCAGTTATGCGCTGGTCGGCGCCGCCTGCTGCACGACCTCGAAGGACCACAGCGTGGACCCGCTGGCCGCCGGCTTGGGGCGCTCCCCGCTCGCCGCGTCACCGCCCTGGTGGGCCGCCTTCATAGGGCCCTCCATCCAGGCCTGGAAGGACTCCTCGTCACGCCACCGCGTGTACACGAGGTAGCTGTCGGTGCCTTCGACGGGACGGAGGAGTTCGAACCACTCGAATCCGTCGGAGTTCTCCACGGCATGGGCACGCGAGGCGAAGCGCTTCTCCAGCGTCTCCCGCTGCTCGGCCGGGACGGTCAGTACGTTGATCTTGACTACGCTCATGGCCCCATCCTGCCGCACGGCGCTCCCGGGAGACGACCGGCTGGCGTGTGTCAACGTCCCGGCCGTTGGTGCCGGATGCGCTGGGCGACTTCGCTGTTCTCGGTCTCCCACCAGGGACGTACGAGTTCCGATGTCTGTGCCGCTCCCGGCGCGGGCGTCGCCGGGACCAACTCCGCCTCCAGACGGCGGTCCAGTACGACGGTCTCGGCGCGTTCGGTACGGGCCCACTGCACCAGGATCGCGAGGAGGAAGGGCAGCGCCACCAACTCGGCGATGCTGATCATCGCGCCACCGCCCAGCTGTTGGTCATGGAGCACATCCGGCGCCCAGGACGGCGCGTGACGCAGATACCAGGCCCCGGCGATGAGCGTGCCGTGGGTCATCACGACGATGCCCGGTACGGCGTCGATGATCCCGTCGAGGAACACCAGCGCCGCCCGGACCGGATGGGTACACCATCCCGGCAGCGCCGCCTCGCGGGTGAGCATCGGCATGACGAACAGGCTGCCGGCGAGCAGCAGGTGCAGATACATCACCTCGTGCAGCCAGTCGTCACGCAGGGCGGTCTCGAAGTACGGCGTGAAATACACCGTCAGCTCCGTCGCGAGCACCAGAGCCGTGCTGACCAGCGGGAAGGTGAGCAGGCGTACCAACCGTCCGGCCAGCGCCCGCTGCACACGCCCGGCGGAGCGCTCGGGCAGGGAACGGAGGGCCAGCCGCAGCGGATCGCCCAGGGCCAGCCCGAGCGGTGCGATCAGGTCGAGCAGGACGTTCTGGACGGCGGCCGGCCAGAACAGCACGTGGTCGTACACGGCCAGCGCGGACATCGTGGCGACGACGAGAGTGCCCAGGCCGAGCAGCGCGAAGGCGCCGACGCGTGGCAGGGGCCATTGCTCGCCCCGGCGCTTCAGACGCAGCACGCCCCAGCCGTACAGCGCGCCCAGGATGACGACCACCAGCAGCGCGGGCACGTCCAGTTGCCATGAGGTGAGGAGTCGTCCCACGGTGAGCTGTGGTGGATTCCCCATCGCGTTCTACCTCCACGGCATGCCAGATCTGCCGTGGCACTCTATGCCGCGTACGACCGGCCCCGGTCGCGGACGCACCGGGCTCGCCCGTGGTCACACCGAGCTCATACCTGGCTCATACCAAGCACGACGGACGTGTTTCGACGTGCGTCGACACACGTCGACACACGCCGACGTGCCTTGACGTCTGACCACGGTGCGGTCGTGTGCGTGTTCCGGACGGTTCGGACCGTCCGGAACACACACGTCGCCAGAGGCAGCGGCGGGCGGGCCTACCTGGCGAGTTCGGCCGGTTCATCGAGCCGTGTCAGTTTCCGCGGGTTCGCGATCGCGTGGATCCGGGTGACTTTCCCGCCTTCCACCACGAGGCTCACCGCGGCCACTCGGCCGTCGATCTCGATCCGGCCCGCAGGCGCGCCGTTGAGCCACACGGCCGACACCACCCGGTCCGGGACGGCGAGCATGCTCGCCACCAGCGCGGCCCCGTGGATCGGAGCCGGAGCGGCGCCCGCAAGCCCGCCGCCGTCGGCGATCAGAACCACGTCCGGTGCCATGACGTCCAGCAGTTCCTGCAACTGGCCTGTGCGCAGCGCGGCCAGGAACCGCTCCACCACGGCCTGCTGCTCCGACCGGCTCACCGGCACCCGCGGCCGCCGGGCCGCCACGTGCTCGCGTGCCCGCCGCGCGATCTGCCGCACCGCGGCCGCGGACTTCCCGACGGCCTCGGCGATCTCGCCGTACGGCACCTCGAAGACCTCGCGGAGCACGAACACCGCGCGCTCCGTCGGCCCGAGCGTTTCGAGCACGGTCAGCATCGCGATCGAGACGTTCTCCGCGAGCTCGATGTCCTCGGCGACGTCGGGACTGGTCAGCAGCGGCTCCGGCAGCCACTCGCCGACGTACTCCTCGCGGCTGCGCGACAAGGTCCGCAGACGGTTGAGCGCCTGCCGGGTGACGGTTCGTACGAGATAGGCCCGCGGGTCACGCACCTGCGCGCGGTCGACGTCGGCCCACCGGAGCCAGGACTCCTGCAGCACGTCCTCGGCATCGACCGACGAGCCGAGCATCTCGTAGGCGACCGTGAACAGCAGGCTGCGATGGACGACGAACGGGTCCTCGGTCATGCCGTCGACGCTACGCCGAAGTTCTGCGGACGCGCGGCCAACGGAATCTCGCAGGCATCGGAGTAGCCCTGCGACGTGATCCCGTGCGCCGTGTTGCACCTGGTGGCAAAGTTGGCGAAGCCGATGAACACGGTGAGTTCGACCATCGCGGCCGGGCCGAGTCGGTCGAGCAGCCGCGCGGACAACTCGTCGGTGACGGTCGTCGGTGTGTTCGTCATGGCCTCGGCGTACTCCATCACGTCCCGCTCCAGCGGCGTGAACACATCCGACTGCCGCCAGCGCGGCACCTGGCTCGCCTTGGTCAGGTCCAGGTTCTGGTTCAGCGCGTGGAAGTAGTTGATGTCGAGGCACCAGCTGCAGCCGACCTGTGCCGCGACGGCCATGTGCGCGAACGTCTTGAGGCTCGCGTCGGCCGCGTCCCACGTGGCCACCTTGGCCGAGAACTCCTGGTTGGCCTCGGCGAGTTCGGGGTTGTTCCACAGCACTTCGACGGGCTCGGGCACGGTACCGAGTTGCTTGATCATGATTTCGCGGAGCTCGACGGGGAGCTCGGCCTTCGGGACGCGCAGCGTCATGGTGTTCTCCTTGTACGTGTGCCTGTTGGGCCGTTCGTCATGAAGACACCGCCGGACCCACGCATGTGACAACAGGGCTGAAGTCCCGGCTTCGGGTTTTCCCCACCGTGAGCGGGGCCGGGCACCACCCTTGGTCCGGGTGGTAGGGCCATGGGGCCTGGGTTCGCGGTCCGGTTGGCTGGTTGGCGTCAGCAGGCGGTGGTCCACCAGCCCGAACCGGAGGTTCGAACCATGCACGCTCTTGAGGCCGGTACGAAGCCCACAACAACCAAGGCCGGCAAGAAGAAGGCGTCAGCCGCCGCCCTCGCGGCAGCCGCGCTGGTCGCCGCCGTCCTGCTGCCGGAGGCGGCCTCCGCGGCCGCCGGGCACCGCGCCGCACACGCCGAATACACCCAGGCCGAGCTCCGCCGCGACGTGGCCGCCGTACGCAAGGCGGGTGGCGGGGACGTGAACGTGCTGGCCAGGGTCGACGGCCTGCCCGGAGGGCGGGTACAGGCCCGCCTCGGCACCGTGTCGGCCGGTTCCCGTGCCCCCGTGCCGTGGGGCTCGCACTTCCGGACGGCCTCCACCACGAAGGCGTTCGTCGCCACGGTGGTGCTGCAACTCGCCGCTGAGAAACAGCTCTCCCTGGACGACACCGTCGAGCACTGGCTGCCCGGCGTGGTCTCCGGCAACGGCAACGACGGCTCCCGGATCACCGTGCGCGACCTGCTCCGCCAGACCAGCGGACTGTTCGACTACATGGACGACCCGGACATCCAGCAGAAGCTCCGCGAGGACTTCGACGAGAACCGCTACAACGACACCTCCACCCACGACCTGGTGGTGATGGCCGTGGCCCACAAGCCGCTGTTCGTGCCGGAGGCCGGCCGCACCCGCTGGGCATACTCCAACACCAACTACCTGCTGGCCGGAATGATCGCCGAGAAGGCAAGCGACACCGGCTGGAGGGAGTTGGTCGAGCACCGCATCATCGCCGGACTGGGCCTGCGCCAGACCTCGGTGCCCGGTCTCGACCCGTTCCTGCCCACGCCGTACGTGAGCACCTATCTGACTGGCACGGACGGCACCAGGCTCGACGTCACCACGAACAGCTACCTGCACACCGCCGACTCCGGAGTGGTGAGTACCACCGCGGACCTCAACACCTTCTTCCGCTCGCTGGCCGACGGCCGCCTGCTGCCGGCCGAGCAGTGGCGGGAGATGCGGCAGACCGTACAGCGCACCGACGACCCGGACGATGTCGCGGAGCTGCCCGAGGGTACCTACGGACTGGGCCTGCGCGAGATCCCGCTGTCCTGCGGCGGCCACTACTACATGCATGAGGGCGACGGGTTCGGCACCTACACCCGCCCCGCAGTCAGCTCGGACGGGCGGCGCGCGGTCACCATCTCCGTCACCACCACCTCCGGGATGCCGGACCTGCCCACGCTCAACCGGGCCACCGGCACCCTGATCGACCACGCGCTGTGCGCCGCCGGCCGGTAGGCACGGCGGGCATTGCGCAACGGCACCACGCCGACCGACACCATCGAAGTGGTACGCCGTCAGCTCGACGGCCATCGGCTCTGGTCGTCCGATCAGTCGTCCTGTTTCCATGACCCGCTGGGTCGGCCGCTCACGCAGCGCACGCGGAGCTCGACCCTGCCTGCGGTGCCCTCGAACCTGACTTCGGCGTGTTCGTCGGGCCCCGCGTCGGCGCGTTCAGGAGCATCGCGCGGTGACAGTCATCGCGGGGTGACAGTACGCCTCCGGCCGGCCGCTATGCGCCAAGCGCCCCGCTGCCACCCGATCGGGAGTCCCGTTCGACGCGCACGTCAGGCACTCGGACGGGCCGCGCCGTGCCAGGCGACCGCGCCTCACCCCCAGGAAATCCGCACGGCCCGGTTTGCGCCGGCGTGCAGGCAACCAAGCCACGGCGGGTGATGCGCGGCTGGTAGCGCCGGGCATCACCCGCCGGGGAACGACTCAGTGCTTGTTGACCGCCGAAGCCCAGTCGAAGTTCACGCCCATCTGGGCGTACATGGTCGAGTACCCGACGAAGCAGTTGAACTTCTCGACCTTGCCGTTGTGCAGGTACCAGAAGTCGGCAGTCGGCACGTCGATCTTCGCGCCGTTCGGCTTGACGGTGCCCGCCGGTGACTGCAGCGGTCCCTCGAACGTGCCCTGGATCGACAGCTCGATGCTGATCACATCGCCGTTCACGGTGATGCGCTTGAGTTCACGGTGAACGTCGGGGAAGAGGTTGGCCATGTAGGGCAGAACGTCACCGAGCGCCTTGCCCCGATATGCCTGGCCGGGGACCATGTCGTTGAAGACGCCGTCCTTG
The DNA here is from genome assembly GCF_019091445.1 of Streptomyces sp. GbtcB7. NCBI lineage: Bacteria > Bacillati > Actinomycetota > Actinomycetes > Kitasatosporales > Streptomycetaceae > Streptomyces > Streptomyces sp. GbtcB7. The sequence continues at coordinate 171,349 of NZ_JAGXJM010000015.1, read as the reverse complement.
GCGAAGCTGTTGACGAACGTGTCTACGTCCAGGCTGTTGCCCTCCGCCACGTGGTAGTCGCGCAGGACGACTGCGAGGTTGGCCCTCTCGTGCTTGGTCAGGTGGCGGTCCGTCAGCGGCAGCTTCGCCAGGTCGCCAGGAGTCAGGTCCGCGTGGACCGCCGTACTGCTGGGGACCGCCGCACTGCTGTGGACGGGGCTTGCGGCCTGTGTCGGCGCAGCGGCGATGGAAAGACCACCCAGGATCGCTATCGCGGCCGTGGCGGTGATCGACTTCCGGCTGAGCAGCTTCATGTCGTGTTCCTCCAGATTTGCTCTCAGGATCTGAGATCCGTCGCAACGGTCTCTCGCGTTTCTTAGTAAATCAAACGCTCGCTTGAGATTATGAACGGCGGCGCAGGCTGTCAAGCACTTGTTTGAATTGTGTGCTCGCGCAGCCGCGGAGGCGCGGAGGCGCGTGCCCATGCGGCCGCTTGCTCGCTGCTCGGCCGGGGTGGTCTGGGGATCTGTCAGGCGTCGCCGTGAGGGTGACCTCGCGGACGCGGCCGAGCCTGGCGCTGAGTCGGTTCCAGGTCTGGCCGGTGCGACGTTCGGCGACGCGGATCAGAGCGGGGTCAGCCGGCGCAGCGGCACGTGGGCGCGGATGCGGTGTTCGAGGCGATGGGGGACCGGCCGCAGTTCCGGCACCGTTGTCAGGTCACGGAATCCGCACTCGGCTTCCAGGAGCGCCTTGCGGTCGACCGCGATCTCCTCGGCGGTCGGGTGCGGGTCGGGGCTGGTCGGCAGGCAGTTGCGGGCCAACCGTTCCTCCGTCTTGATCTTGGCGTGGGATCGCGGTCATGTCGGGACCGGGTCCGCTCAGATCGGCCTCGATCCGCGAGGCGGCTGTTTGACAATGAACTCAAGCAGCTGCTTGAGTTCATGCTGTGATAGGGGCGAAAAAGACGGACCTGCGCCGAGAGGCTGGTCAGCGCACGCGGGACGGCCTGCAGACGGCCGCCCTGGAGTTGCTCGCGCAACGAGGCCAGGAGGGCGTGACGCTCCGCGAGATCACCGATCGCGCCGGGGCCAACGTCGCCGCGGTGAGTTACCACTTCGGGTCGCTGAAGGCACTGTGCGACTCGGCGATAGAGCACGCGCTGGAACGGTATCTGGACGCGCAGATCCTGGCACTCGATCCCCTTGGCCCCACTTCGACACTGCAGGAGATGGCGGCAGCCTTCGCCCGGCCGATGGTGCGCGCGCTGGCGGCCGGTGGGCAAGACCTGGCCGTGATGCGGACTGTGGCGCGCGTCGGCATCGATCCGCCCCAGGGGTGGGAGCGGCTGAACGGCAAGTTCGACCAGAGCCGCCGGGAGGCCCTCCGGGTGCTGACGGCGAACCTTCCCGGAGTCGACGAGCAGGAACTGATCTTCCGTACGCGATGCGCAGCCGGCCTGCTGAACTGGCTCGCGCTGGCACCCATCGGCGCCGAGCTTGCCGCCATGTCCGCCGAGCAGATCGAGCGGCAGCTGGTCCCCGTGGTGGCCGGGGCGTTCCGCGGGGACGCCGCCGTCGGCAGCTGACCAGGCCAAAGGTCACCGGAATCCAAACAACTCAAACGATTACTCGACAAGGAAGCGCCGCACCGCACCGAGCTGAGCAACGGCCAGATCATGAGAGCGGAGCAGGAGTCGGCGGGCGACGGTCACCACCGCGACGACCGGGGCGGCGCCACCGACGACCGTCGCGACGATCACCACGGTGGCAGCGACGACAACGGTGCCGACACCCACGGTCGACACCACCACTGAGGGCAGCGGGTGTTCGGCGTAGGTCGCCTGCCAGTGCGCACGCTGTACCTGGGGCAGCTCCTCAGCGGGTGAGATCCCCTGCGCCTACAGGACCGGTCCCTCTCCCTCGCGCTCCTGGTGGGAGTAGCGCTGTTCCTTCCAGGCGTCGCCGACGTTGTGGTAACCACGTTCCTCCCAGAAGCCGCGCCGGTCCTCGGTCAGGTACTCGATGCCGCGCAGCCACTTGGGGCTCTTGTAGCCGTAGAGGTGCGGGACGACGAGACGCAGCGGGAAGCCGTGCTCGGCGGTGAGGAGCTCACCGTTGTGGTGGGTGGCCAGGAGGGTCTCGGGAGCCGTGCAGTCGCGCAGACGCAGGTCGGCGGCGTAGCCGTACTCCGTCCTCCCGGCAGGCAAGTTCCACCAGGCCCTGGCTCTCCAGGGCGTTCGCCGACCGTAGACGTCGATGCCGGTCTGGGCAGCGCCAGGTCGGGGAAGGCCAGCCCATCGGGGGAATCCGTCGGTGCTCAGCGCGCTCTCGGTAAGCCGACGGATTCACGGCCTGGCGGCCAACGAGGGTTGGTCCGGTGTTCGTAAAGCGTGAGTTGTGTACGCCGCGCTGTCGCAGCATGAACCATGCGCACCCGACTCTCGTACCGGCCTCAGGACGAGCACCTCGCCTCCTCCCTCTCAACCCTGCTGAGGCGTGTTGGGGCCGATGTCGTATGCGACACCGGCAACCCCTGCTCCGATTCGTCCGATGACGACACGGTCGTCCTCCTCTGGTCCGCCGCCGCAGGGGTCGCGTGGGGCGAGACCCTGGCGGATATCGGCCCGCCCAGCGGACTCACCGGCACCGGGGCGGCCCGCCTCGTACCCGTGCGCGCCGACGACACACCGCTGCCGCCCTCCCTGAGCGACGTGCGCCACATACGCCTCGCGAACAGCAAGGAACCCATGACGGAGGGGACGGCGGCCATGATCGTGCACATGGGCCCAGCAGCCGGTCCCGCACCGGCCGTTCGCGGCCACTACTCCGAACACACCGTGGTCATCAGCGACTTCGGCCGCCTGGGCCTGTTCGCGTCCTGCCCGAGGTGCGGCGTGAGCAGTGAGCGGCTGCGCCCGTACATCACCGTCGATCACCTCGACGACCGCGCTCTGCGTCTGGTCATCTGTGGCGCGTGCGGCTGGCAGGATGCCTGCGACTTGTGACCAAGGAAAACTGGGAAGACCTCTGACAGGTCGAAACCAAGCCACACGGGGCCCAATATGAACCATCGAAATCGACGCCGACGGAGAAACCGGAACCGGAACCCGCACGAGGGGATACCTTCCTGCCCACCCGATGCCCCGGCCAAAGCCCCGCAAGCCGAGAGGGTTCGAACCGGAACCGTGCGCTGGCGGACGTACGTCGGCCCGATGTACTCGGCGCCCTGCGTCTCCGACGGGGCCGTCTACGTGGCCGGCCGTGGCCTGTGGGCCCTCGACGCGGCCGACGGATCCGTCCGGTGGACCAACGCCGACGTCGGCTGGTTCAGTTCTCCCACCGTGTCCGGTGACACCGTCTACATCGCGGACCGCGGCAGGTTCTACGCTCTTGACGCCGCCAACGGCCGAGTCCGGTGGCGCAAGCGGATGACCTGGGACTCCCACACGCCGCCCGCCGTCGCGGACGGCCTGGTACACCACGTCGACACCGGCCGCTACCTCCGTACCTTCGACGCGGTGACCGGGCGTCGCCGCTGGCGGGTGAGGTACCGGCGCAGAGGCATGAACGATGCGGGGCCCGTGCTGGTCGACGGCACTCTGTACGCCGTCGACGACCGGGGAACGGTCCGGGCCTTCGAGTCGGCCACGGGCTCTGTCCGCTGGCAGCAGTCCACCTTCGCCCGTTGGCCCGTCACACCCCTGGTCCAGGACGGCACCCTGTATCTGGGGGGAGGCGTGAGCAGCGACGTGTACGCACTGGACGCCGCCACCGGCGAGCAGCGCTGGACGGCGTGGCCCGACCTCGCCTACAGCAGCTTCAGGAGCACACCCGCGATCCACGGCAACACCCTGTACATCGCCGGCACTGACTACCGCCTGTATGCCCTGAACGCCACTACCGGCGACACCAGATGGCGCGTCATCACCGACGGCCCCATCCATTCCTCCCCTGTGGTGGCCGACGGCACGGTGTACTTCGGCAGCGAGGAGGGACACGTGTGGGCGGTCAGGGCGGACAACGGCCGAGTCCGGTGGAAGATGAAGACGGGCGGGAAGGTCGAGTCCCCGGTAGTGGCGGACGGTGTCGTCCACGTATGCAGCAGAGACGGCTACCTCTACGCGATAGAGGCAACCCCGACCCCGAAAAGACAGTGAGGCCGAGGGCCGCGCGCCTTCCGGCGCACTCGTCGAGGCCATGCACGACCGGGTCGCCAAGAAGCGGCGCCGGCACGAAGCCGCTGGTGTTGGCACTCGCCTCGACCGGTTCGACGGGGTGTGGTGGCGTGCGTGGTGGTCGGGGAGGGCGGGTGAGACGGCGGACCATGAGGGTGATGAAGGTCCAGGTGATGTGGGCCTCGCTGTGGGAAACGAGTCGCTCGTAGTCGCGGACATGTCTCTTGGCTCCCGTGATCCACGAGATGGACCGCTCTACTCTCCACCGCTTGGCGAGGACCGCGAAGCCGTCCTGGTCTTTGCGGCGGGGCACCGTCTTGAGGGTGATGCCGAGGAAGGTGTGGGACCAGTCGACGAGGGTTCCGCGGATCAGCAGCGGTGGCCGGGCCAGTGAGGGTCCTCCCAGCGATCGTGGCCGGTGAGGCCGAGCAGCCGTATGTGGTGGAGTAGCTCCTCTGATACGCCATGGGCCCGGAGCCGGGCAGGGGCATTGCGGACCAGCCAGGCGGTCAGCTCGGTGCGTGTCGCTTCCTCGTTCTCCCAAGCGTGCCAGGGGAGTTGGTCTCCAAGTAGGTCGCACTCCCATGCGCGGCTGGATGGGCCCGGGGCTGACGCAAAGGCATCACCAGCACCGAGTTCGTCCAGATCGTCAGGGACCAGTACGAGCAACTGCTCGCCAGAGATGTGACGTTCGCCGAGGACGTCTCCCAGCTGCGAACCGGCTCCGCGCCCCGCGCCATGGCGACCTGGCGCAACCTCGCCATCGGCGCCCTCCGCCTCGCCGGCGAAACCAGCATCGCCGTCGGCCTCCGGCACGCCCGGTCAGCCATTCGGTTCGGCGGCGTAGCGTGGCTTGGCGGCTTCGCCGAGGCGTTGCGTAGCGGGCACGAACAGCACGCTGCCGACGCTGCCAGGCGACGAGGGCCGGCGGTGCGTTCGAGATCCAGTTCACAGCGCGGCAACGTACGGCTGCCGCGCGTTGGGGGCCGGACCTTTCCAGGTCATCGGCCGCCTTGGCTCTCACCGCGGCGGTGCCGACTACTGGCGGGTGAGCCCGGCGGGATCGATGCCGACGGGGAACGGGGCGTTGATCCGGGTGGTTGCTCCGGCGAAGGCGGTGGTGGTTTCCACGTACCGGCCTGCGTGCAGTTCGCTGACGATCAGCCGCGGGGCCGGGTCGAACTCCAGGCGCCAGAAGTGCGGGATCGCCGCTTCCGCGTAGAGCGGGGGCTTGAACTTGCGGTCCATGGTCTTGCTACCTGGGGAGGCGAGATCGGTGGTGTGACGGTTGATGGATCTTGGGGTGAAGAAACCGGAGCCCTCAGGGGTGGAACCTGTCAGTATCCCCGGATGGAGATCCGTCGCATCACTCAGGTCGAGGCCGTCAAGGCGGCCGGGCACCTGTTCGATAATTCCCCTCGGCAGGGAGCGACTGAGCGTTTCCTGGCGGACGAGCGCCACCACCTGCTGATCGCCTACGTCGACAACGTCCCGGCAGGCATGGTCACCGGTGTCGAGATGACGCATCCGGACAAGGGGACCGAGATGTTCCTGTACGAGCTGGGTGTGGATGAGTCGTTCCGCGGGCGGGGCGTCGGCCGGACTCTGGTGTCGGCGCTTGCGGACCTGGCGCGCGAACGCGACTGCTACGGCATGTGGGGGATCACGGACGAGGACAACGCGGCGGCACTGGCGACGTACAGACACGCCGGAGGCACACCGGAAGGGGAGCAAGTGGTGCTCGTCTGGACATTCGATCAGACGTAGATCCACAGGTCGGACCCGCTTGCCGCATCAGGCAGTTGGGACGCGCGGCCCGGGTCCCGCACCCAGCGCGCATCCCCGCCAAACCGTCTGGGTGGCGACACGAGTACGCGTCCGTGAGATCGACGATGACGAAGGCAGACGACTGTTGCGGATCATCCGCCACGGCTCCGGCTCGGTGGTGACCTGGCGACGCGCACGGATGGTGTTGCTGTACGCCCAGGGCGTGGCCGTAATGAAGATCGCCGAGGTGACCTTCACCATCGCGGACCGGGTCCGGGACGTGATCCACAACTTCAACACCGACGGCTTCGACTCCCTTTACCCGAAGTACTGAGGCGGCCGCCCGAAGACCTTCACCCTGCCCGCTCGGGGCGGAAACGGGGGACGGGGCCGTAGTGCGAGACGGGCCAGCCGTGCACATGGCGCTGGCCCGGAGGAACGCGGCGGGGTGCGGTGGGGGTGCTGCCCAGTGCACCAGAGTGGTCGCTTCCCATGGGGGCTCGCCTTCCTCGGGCCGGCCAGTCCACTGTGCAGCCTGGGTGCCCGCCGCCCAGGGGCCGAGGCGCACTCCGTGGTCCACGCGCGTCGTGCTCGTGCCGTCCGTGCTCGTGCCGTCCGTGCTTGTTCCGTGCGTGCTCGTTCCGTCCGTTCTCGTCGAGCTGTGGCAGGGCTCACTAGAATGGCGACGACAGTGCCGCGCTGACCAGGTGGTCTCCCGGTGACCCGATGGTTTCCCGGTGCTGGCAGCCAGGAACGAGGAGGGCCGCGATCATGCGTGAGCTGGCGGACACGGCACGGCGGTGGGCGGCTCAGGGGCGCCCGGCCGTACTGGCCCGGCCGATCACCGAGCAGGGCTTCGGGCCCCGGCACCCCGCCGACGCGCTCCTCATCGACGAGGACGGGAACCGCCAGGGCACCTTGTACCGCGGTGCGTTCGACGACCATCTGGCCGCAGAGGCCGCGGCCCTCCCGCCCGGGCACACCGCGCGGGTGTGCGAGGTGGCCGTACACGACGACGAGGTCAAAGAGGCACGGCTGACCTGCGGCGGACAGGCCGAGATCCTGCTCCAGCCGCTGCACACCGTCCCCGCCCGCTGGTGGGACCTGCTGAGCGAGGGCGCCGACGCCGCGCTGATCACCCGGATCGACGAGGAGCGGACCCAGGCTGTCAGCGACGTCGTCACTCCGGGGGTCGTCACTCCGGGATCGCAGGGTGATGATCCGGCGGCCGTCGTTCAGGCCGCCGAGCAGGCCAGGCAGCTGCTTGCCCGCCACCGTGCCGGACGCGAGACCCGCCGCGCCGACACCGGACTCGTCCTCATCGAGGCCTGCCCAGCCGTCCCTCACCTGGTCATCGTCGGCGGCGGCGAACTCGCCGAACTCCTCACCACCCAGGCGCAGGTGCTGGGCTGGCAGGCCACGGTCGCGTACGCCGCCGGGGATGCCCGCACACTGCTGGCCGACCGTCCGGCCGCGGCCTGCCTGATCGTGCTCAGTCACGAGCCCGACCTCGACATCCCCGCCCTGCACACCGCGTTGACGGCCGGCGTCCCCTATGTCGGCGCGCTCGGCTCACGCCGTACCCAGGCCCGCCGCGCCGAAGCCCTCACAGAGGCGGGGCTCACCGAGGAGCAACTGCGCCGCATTCACGGCCCGATCGGACTCGACATCGGCGCCCGCACTCCGGCGGAGACGGCCTTGGCCATCTGCGCCGAGGTTCTCGCCGCACTGAGGTGACGGTAGGTGCCGGTCGGCCGGCTTATGGGCTGGTCACGCCCGCCGCGTCGAGGGCCAGCCACACCCGGTCGCGAGTGAGCGGGAGTTCGGTGAAGCGGAGGCCCGTCGCGTCGCGCAGCGCGTTGGCGAAGGCCGGGGCGACCGGGTTGAAGGGGCTCTCGCTCATCGACTTGGCGCCGAGGGGACCGATGGCGTCGGCGGTCTCCATGAAGTGGACCTCCGTGCGCGGGATGTCGGCGTACTGAGGGAGGCGGTAGCGGCGGAAGGCGGCCTCTCGACCTCGCCGCGGGCGTCGACGGGCACGTTCTCGAAGAGCGTCGCGCCCAGCGCCTGAGCCACACCGCCCTCGACCTGGCCGCGGCACTGCATGGGATTCATCACCTTGCCAGCGTCGGCGGCATGCACACCGCGCAGGATGCGGATCTCGCCGGTGCCGGGATCGACGGCGAGGCGGAACCACTGCGCGTTGAAGGCGACCGAGCGCGGGGTGCCGCCGAAGTGCCCGTCGGCGGCGCAGGTGACACCGGCCGCCCTGGCCGCCTCGTACAGCTCCTTCAAGGCCAGGCGGCAGCCCTCCTCCGCCGCCGCCTCGCTGTCCGCGACGACGGCCGCGACGCGCTGGCCGATGTAGCGGACGGTGTCGTCGAGGACGCGGGTGTCGTCCGGATCCTCCTCCGGGTGCTCGTGAGGGGCGGTGGAGAAGTGCCGTTCCGGCGCGGGGCGGTGCCCGTGACGACCTGCGGTCCGGCGGGGGCCGGAAGGTTGCGGCCCACGGCCTCGCCGGCCGAGGGAGCCTCGGCGTGACACACCCCTCGTACCGCGTCCTCGATGGCCCGGTAGCCGGTGCAGCGGCACAGATTGCCCTTGAACGCCCTGGGAAGATCGGCCAGTTGATCGTCGTCGAGCGCCGCGGTCGTCATCAGGAACCCGGCCGTGCAGAAACCGCACTGGAAGCCCTGCGCGTCCAGGAACTTCCGCTGTACGGGGTGGAGTTCGCCGTCCTCGGAGGCCAGGCCCTCGACCGTGGTGACCTCGCGGCCGTCGACCCGGAAGGCGGGGTAGAGGCAGCTGTGTACGGGCTCGCCGTCCACGTGGACCGTGCGCGCGCCGCAGTCGCCCGCGTCGCAGCCCTTCTTCACGCCGAACCAGCCGCGCTCACGCAGATAGGTCCGTAGGCACTGGCCGGGGCGTGGCTCCTGCGTGAACGGCCGGCCGTTCACCTCGATCCCGAAACTCACTGCGGCTCCTCACCGTGGGACAGCTCGCGGCGGATGTCCTCCGCGTACCGGAACGTCATGTGCCGCCGCCATTCGGGAAGCCCATGGATGTCGTCGAACCACTCGTCGTAGGCGACGGCCGCGTCGATCGCCGTACGCAGTCCGTCCGCCGTCGGCGGCAGCGGGAACCACAGCCGGACCGGGCGGACGGGCGAGGCGGTGATCGTGATTGAGAGGGAGTGGTCGACCGGGTCCAGAGTGCCGATGACCAGGGCGCCGGAGCGGCCGAGCCCGTACAAGGACGCCTGCCGGAACGCCGTACGGCAGGCGAGGGCGCGGGAGGGCAGGGTGATGGACCGCAGAAGCTCGCCCTCGGCCAGGACCTTGCGGCCCGCGCCGGTCACGAAGTCCACGACGCGGACCCGGCGGCGTACACCGTCCTGGGCCTGCAGCAGGCACTCTCCGTCAAGGGCGGCGGTGAGGGAGATCATCGGGCCGGCCGGGAGGGAGTTGCAGAGGTTCCCGCCGACCGTGGCCATGTTCCAGATCTTGAAGGAGGCGAGGAACGCGCGGCAGCACTGCTCGAACAGGGGCGCCGCCTCGGCCCGCAGCTCCCTCGCGAACCGGGACAGCTGGGCGATCGTGCAGGTCGCGACAATCTCCAGCGAGCCGTCCGGGTGCGGCCGCACCGGTGTCCAACCGGTCCGGCTCAGGTCCACCAGCCGCCGCAGGTGCGGCTGCGGCTCGGAGAACAGGTACGTCCCGCCGCCGAGCCAGGCGTCGCCCGGCCGCCAGGGCGCGGGATGCCGTGCGTCCCGTATCTCCACCACGGTGTTCAGGTCCATGAGCGCCAGTGAAGCAACGCGACCGGGCCCCGGACGACTGGTTCACGACACGGAAACGCCGAGTTTTCCGGCGGGTGTCCTGGAGGATCAACCAAGAGGCATACCGTTCGCCTCACCTTGCACTTACGATGCGATCACTCGCATACACCTGGTGAATGTGAGATGCCGGGCACGCGCCCTCGTGCCCGGCTGCCGCACAAGGAGCCAGAGCACATGCACGTCGACCACCTCCTCAAGGACGAGTCCCTGGGCCTGCGCCTGCTGTGGGCCGAGGAACACAGCTGACGCGGGAGATCAGCCGGGTGACCGCCACCGACCTGGAGGACCCCGCCCGTTTTGTGCGACCCGGCGAGGTCGTGCTCAGCGGCCTGGTGTGCTGGACGGCCGAGGGCGGGAGGGACAAGGCGGAGCGGTTCGTGGCCGCGCTGCGGACGGTGGGCGCCGCCGTACTGCTGGCGGGCGAGGAGACCCACGGCTCGGTGCCCGACGACCTCATCGAGGCGTGCGCGCGGCACGGCGTCCCGCTGGCGGCGGTCCCGGCCCACATCATGTTCCGCGCGATCACCGACACCGTGTACTTCCAGCAGTGGGGCGAGCTGAACCGCCTCCACGCGCTGCCCCAGAACGTACGCGTCCGGCTGAGCCGACTCGTCGCCCAGGACGCGGGCCCCGACGTGGTCGTCGCGTCCGCCTTCGCCCACGTCGACCGGGCGACCGCGTACGTCTTCACACCCGCCGGGCGGACCGTCGCGGCCACGGAGGGCGCGCGGCCGGTTTTGGCGCGGGAAGCCGTCGCGCTGCTGGCCAACGGCGCGGGGATCACGGTGTCCGTCCCCTCCGACGCAGTCTCCCCGTACGAGCGCTGGCACCTGTATCTGCCCGAGCCCGGCGGTACCCCGCCGCGCATGCTGCACGAGATCGCCGCGATCCTGGCCCGCTGCCAGGAGTCACGAGCCCGGCGCCGGGCCGCCGAACACCAGGCGGCGGACGAACTCGGCACCCTGCTCTTCGCACCCGGCGCCGAGGCCGCCGCCGTGGAAGGAGCGCTGCGGACCTGCGGGCTCCCGGCCCAGGGCCCCTACCGGGTGATCGTCGCCGAGACGGGATCTCAACGGGCGGGACTGGCGGAGGGGGCGCTGACGGAGGCCGTCGTCCCTGCGGGGCCGGGGCGCGCGTCCGTGGGGCGGCTGCCGGACGGCACGGCGTTCGCGGTCGTACCGGAGACAGGGGACGCTGCAGGGGGATGCGCGGAGTTCTGGCCGCTGGTCGCCGCCTGCGAGCCGTCCGTCCCGCTGCACGGCGGTATCGGCTCGCCCGCCGCCGGGCCGCAGGACCTCAACGGGGCGCTGTCCGAGGCCCGTTACGCCCTGGCCTCGGCACGCACCACCGCCCCCGACTCCTCGTCAGTCGTCGACTCCTCGTCCCTCACCGGACTCGACACCCTGCTGACCGGCATACCGGCCGAGGTCCGCACCGCCTACAGCCGCACCGTCCTGGGCCCCCTGCTGGACACCCGGAACGCCTCCGCCGCCGCACTGCCGAAGACCCTGGAGACCTTCCTTGCCCACGACGGTTCATGGGCCCGCACTGCGGAGGTCCTGCACCTGCACGTCAACACCGTCCACTACCGGATCCAGCGCATCGAGCACTTCACCGGCCGCGACCTGTCCCGCCTCTACGACCGCCTGGATCTCTGGGCCGCTCTGCTGTGCCGTACGCCGTCGGCTACGAGCGATCCACGTGCACGCTCGTCGACTTCACCCGCGCGGTGACCGTGACGCCGACCGCGAGGTCCAGCTCTTCGACCGCCTCCCGGGTCACGAGCGACATTACCCGGTGCGGCCCTGCCTGGATCTCCACCTGCGCCACGACCTCGTCGACCGTCAGTGCCGTGACGATGCCCGTGAACGCGTTGCGCACCGACGTGGGCGGGCCGCCGCCGACGGTGCCGCGTTCGTCCTCGACCGCACGCTCCCGAGCGAACCGGGCCAGCCCGACGCCGTCGATCACCCGGTTCCCCGAACCGTCCCGCCCCATGGGAAGCCTGCCCCCGTCCGCCCAACGGCGCACGGTCTCCGGACTCACCCTCAGCAGGCGCGCGGCCTGGCCAATGCTGTACGACGGCACACCGGCACCCTAGCCGTGTCACTGTGAGTGTCTACATGCGCAGCATCCGCTGTGTGATCTCCCGGTACTGCCTCAGCGCGTGCCGGAGTTCTTCCTGCTGTGTCCCGGGGTCCTGGTCCTGCCAGGTCGCGTGGAGAACGCTCCGCCGTTCCGCGAGGGTGCTCATGAGCTGGGCGGTGACCTCGTCGAATGCGGTCTCGGCCTCTTCCAACGCCTCACGTGGGCTGTCGGCGAAGGTGTTGAGGGCGTGTTGGAGGCGCTGGGCGAGCTTGTCCCGTTCGTCCGACGGGATCAGCGGCTCGGGGCCCGGCGTACGACGCCCGGGCGAACCGGGCTGTTTGTCCGGGGGCTGCTGGGCGCGTGACTGGTCGTACATCATCGAGTGCCACTTTCCTGTACGTCGTACCGGCCGCGTCGGCTTCGTCGCCCTGGGCGGGGCCGCGCTCCGCACCGTGCTGTCAGTCAACGCCGGGCAACCGGCGGTGTCAACGTGATGTCGACAGGGTCGAGTTCCGGCGGCTGGGCAGCGGTTCAGGGGGAGCAGGGAACCGGGGCGGCCCAGCCATGACCGTGCTGTGCGCTCGGGCCACTGCTCGGGTGAGACGGCGGTGAGACGGCTGGGACAAGAGTGACAGGAGTGAGAAGAGCGCCGCCCGTGATCTGACGGGATAATGGCGAGCACCATGGCTGGGATCGAGGAGAGCGGCCAGGGGTCGACCGTCGCATGGGTCGATCCCATGGGAGACCCGTTTCTGCGCACGCGGTTCGTCCCGCCGGCGAGGCCCGTCACCTTCCTGCGGCGAGAGCGCCTGGTCGAACATCTGGACCAGGCGCTGCTGACCCCGTTGACGGTGGTCAACGGAGCGGCCGGGGCGGGGAAGACCCTGCTGGTCGCCGAGTGGGTCACTGGACTGGCGCAGCCGGTCGCCTGGTTCACCGCCGACACTTCGGATCAGCAGCCCGGGATGTTCTGGGCATACGTGCTCCAGGCCCTGCGGTCCTCGGGCGTGCCGGTCCCCGGCGACATTCGCTGTCCCGCCGACGCGAGCAGGGTGGACCGCACACTGCTGGCACGGCTCGCCGCCGAGCTGAGCGGACGCGACCGGCCGGCGATCGTCGTGCTCGACGAATTCGACCGCGTGACCGCGCCGGAGATCGCGGAGCAGCTTGAATTCGTCCTGCACCATGCCGGACCGGGAATGCGCCTCGTCCTCGTCACCCGCACCGAGCCGCTGCTGCCGGTGCACCGTTACCGGGCGGCCGGTGACCTGACGGAGATCCGGAACGCGGAGCTGGCCTTCACACCCGAGGAGGCGGCCTTACTCCTGGAGCTGCACGGCCTGCGCCTGCCCGCGCACGCGGTGGGGGCACTCGTGGACCGCACCGGCGGATGGGCGGCCGGCCTGCGGCTGTGCGCCCTGGCCGCGCGGGAGAGACCGGATCCGGAGAGATACCTGAAGGAATTCGAGGCTGGGCGGAGTACGGTCGCCGACTACCTCCTGGCCGAGGTGCTCAAGCGGCGTACTGCCGAGACCCAGGACCTCCTGCTGCGGGTCAGCATCCTGGAGCGCCTCTGCCCCGATCTGGCCAACGCGCTGACGCGGCGTACTGACGCCGAGCCCATTCTGGCCGAGCTGCACCGCGAGAACGCGTTCGTCGAGGACCTCGGACGCTCGTGGTACCGGCTCCACCCGCTGTTCGGGGAGATCCTCCGGGCGCATCTGCGGGAGCGCTGTCCTGGACTGGAGCCCGAACTCCACCGGCGGGCCGCCCGGTGGCTGCTGCGCTCCGGATTCCTCCCGGAGACGATCGCCCACGGCGCCGCCGCGGGCGACTGGGAGTTCACCGCCGACGCCTTCGTCGACAGCCTGGCGATCGGACAGCTCTTCACCGGTCTGCGCCGTGACGAGCTGGCCGAGCTGTTCTCCCGGATGGGACCCGAGGCCACGAGTCCTGCGACGGACGTCGTCCGAGCGGCCCGGGACCTGTCCCAGGGCGACCTCGACCGCGGTCTGGCCCGTCTGCACCAGGCCGGGGCGAGCCTGGCCGCGGACGCGGCCGACGCGGCCACCGACGTGCCCGGTCCGGCGGCGGCACGGCTGAGCTGTGCGCTGCTGGAGGCGCTGGCGGCCCGTCTGGCCGGGGCCCCGCTCCAGGCGGAGAGGGCCGCGGAGGCGGCCGAGGAACTGAGACAGGCGGTTCCCGCCCACCTCTTGGGGCAGCATCCCGAACTCATGGCTCTGCTGCTGACCCATCTGGGCTCGACGCGCCTGTGGGCCGGGCGTTTCGAGGACGCCCGCACCGCGCTGTCCGCTGCGGCGGGCTGTCCCGGCGGGGCCTCGACGGCGCTTGTGCGAGAGGAGTCCTTGGGTCACCTGGCGCTGATCGACTACCTGAACGGCTGGCACGGCAGGGCGGAGCGCAAGGCTCTGGCGGCGACGACCGACTCGGAGCGCTTCGGTCTGTGCGGGTCGTCCGGCCCGGACATCGGGCGGATGGTCCTGGCCGCCGTGGCCGTCGACCGGAACGAACTGGATCACGCCCAAGCCCTCCTTGACGAGGCGGTCGGCTCGCGCCCGGCGACACGGGACCCGGTGCCCGCCACGGGCCGGTCCCTGGTGAGGGCACGTCTGCTGCTGGCCCGAGGCAAGACCCGAGCCGCCCTGGCGGCGGTGGACCCGACGGTTTCCACGGACGTGGCATCACCCTGGGCGCAGGCTCATGCCGCCCTGGTCGCCTCCGCCGCCCACCTGGCCGAGGGCCGGCCGGACGCGGCTGCCGAGGTACTGCGACAGGTGCCGGACGACCAGCCGGCCTGTGTGGTGGAGGCCGCGCGGGCCCAGCTGGCGGCGGGCCGCCCCGCCGCCGCGCTCGACCTGCTCGACCGCCTGCGCGCCGAGGGTCCGGCCGGTCCGGCGGTGACCGTGCGGGCCATGCTGACCCGGGCGCAGGCCGCACTGGAGGCGGGTGACTCCGCCGCCGCGCGCAAGCTCGTGGGCCAGGCGCTCCTGGAGGCCCGGCGCGAGCGGCTGCGGCGGCCCTTCCTCGAAGCCGGACCGTGGATCCGACGTCTCCTGGGCACGGCGCCGCTGCAGCCACTGGCCGCGGGCTGGTTGACGACCGGCGACGCGCCCCGGCTCGAAACGCCCGCACCGCTCGTCGTGCAGGAGCTGAGCGAACGCGAACGCGACGTTCTGCGGCGGCTGGCCCAGATGATGTCGACGGAAGAGATCGCGGCCGACCTCTGCGTGTCGGTGAACACGGTCAAGACCCACCTCAAGAGCGTCTACCGGAAACTGGCGGTGAACCGGCGCAACGAAGCGGTGCGCCGGGCGCGCGAGCTGCGGCTGCTGTGAACCCGTACCGGTGACCACCCTCGCCCGTCACGGGTGAGGCGCGGGACGAGCCGTTCGGATGCGATGGGAGTGGCGGCACCACGCACCTCCCGACCGGGCGGGGCGCCCGGAGCATCGCGAATCCGGCGATGTGGCCGATGTCCCTCGTTCCGGTGCGCCGAATCGGAGAGAAGGCCTTGATGTCCCGGACCGAACCCGCCGTACCCTCAGCGGCCGATGCCGACCACCGGGAGCAAGCCGACTACACCGGTGGTGTCTACGGGTCCATGCTCGCCGCATCAGTGGTGATCGGCACCGGCACGCTGGGCTCGTTCCCCCATCTGGAGCTGGCGGGGTTGCTGTTGGGCACCGGCGTGGCGTTCTGGATCGCGCATGTGCACGCCCAGCTCTTCGGGGCGCGTCTGGCCCGGCAGGCCCTGGACCGGAGGGCCGTCGTCGAGGTGTGCCGTGCGGAGTGGCCGATCGTCAAGGCCGCCGTCCCGCCGACCGTGGCCGTGGCCGTCAGCCCGCTCCTGGGCCTCGGCCTCCAAGGCACCTTCTGGCTGGCGCTCGCCGTCGCCGTGGCCGGGCAGGTGGGCTGGTCGGCGGCAGCGGCACGCCGCGCGGGCGCCTCCTGGTGCCTCACGGCCGTCACCGCCTCGATCAATCTGCTGCTCGGCCTGCTGATCATCTCGTTCAAGCTCGTCCTGACGCATTGAAAGGTCGTTCTGAGCCCATGCGCTACGAGATCCGTGTCGAGGGACACATGACGGAGACGCTGACCAAGGCGTTTCCGGAGATGGACCACGTGGTGATGTCCGGCCAGACCGTCCTGTTCGGCCCCGTTGTCGACGAGGCGCACCTGTACGGGCTGCTGGCCCGCTGTCAGTCGCTGGGGCTGCACGTCATAGAGATGCGCCGGCTACCGGAGTGACCCGGCGTACGCCGTCCCGGGGGCAGGGACGATCACCCGCCGGGGGTGACCCGGCAGCGGGCGGCGCGCGGGACGCTGACCCGGTGAACCCCGCACACCGTCCCGTCGGCGGTCCGGCGACGACCCGCTCGACCGCGTCAGGACTCGACCGCGTGAGGAGGAGCCATGACCGAATCGCGTGGTCCGGCGCCGCGTACCGAGCCCGGGCCCAGGCCCGAAGCGGCGGCTTCCCCACCACCCACCGACCCCGAGGAACTACTGGCGGGACTCGGCCGCTCATGGACCTGGATCCTGGGCTCGGCGATCACGACGCTGGTGCCGGGCATCCTGGTGCTGGTGTGGCCGGACGAGACCCTGCACATCCTGGCGGTACTCATCGGTCTCTACCTGGTCGTGACCGGGGTGTTCCGCTTCGTGGCGGTCTTCGGCCGCGAGGAGCACGGCGAGCGGATTCCCGGGCTCTTGCTCTCGATATTGTTCGTCCTGGCCGGGGTGCTGTGCCTGAGGAACCCGCTGCAGACCATCGCCGCGCTCTCGCTGATCGTCGGCGTCGTCTGGCTCGCGTCCGGCATGCTGACCGCCTACACGGCCATCGCCATGAAGGCCCTCCCGCACCGTGGCGTCGTCTTCTGCGCCGCGGCGCTCGGCATCGTCGCGGGAGTCGTGGTGCTCGCCCTGCCGACCGAGTCCGCCCGCGCCCTGACCCGGCTGCTCGGTCTGTGGCTCGTCCTGCTCGGCCTGATCGAACTCGTCCTCGCCTTCGCCTGGCGGGCCGCACTGCGCCGCGCACGCGCCGCGGACCCGTACGGCTCGGCCCAGTCGACCTGAGACTCCGCGGCGGACGTTCACCCGTCCCGGGTGAGGCCGGACCAACCTTGCCGTGCGCATGCTGAATCCGGAGGGACGACTGCCGGGTGAACGCCCGGGATGGAGGAGCGACATGAGCACACAGATGTACCTCGCCTACGACTACCCGCTGCTGAGCGTCTTCTGGAGCATGCTCTGGTTCTTCCTGTGGATCATGTGGTTCATCCTGCTCTTCCGGATCATCATCGACATCTTCCGTGACGACGAACTGGGTGGTTGGGCCAAGGCCGGCTGGCTCCTGTTCGTCATCCTCCTGCCCTTCCTGGGCGTCCTCGTCTACGTGATCGCCCGTGGCAAGAACATGGGGCGCCGAGAGGTGAATCAGGCCCGCGCGCAGCAGGAGGCCTTCGACTCCTACATCCGGCAGGCGGCGGGCAGCGGCACCGGAACCAGCAGCGTCGACGAACTCGCCAAGCTGTCCGAGATCCGCGCCCGTGGCGACATCACGGACGAGGAGTTCCGCAGGGCGAAGGAACTCGTCCTGAGCGGTCAGGGCCAGTCCAGCGGCCCGTCCAGCGGTTCGGGCACCGCCACCTCCGGCCAGTGAGGCGCCGGCCGAGGCGACGCCGGGCAGCACGATGTCACCAGGTAGCACGATGACGGCGGGATCGCTCACAGGTGGAGGGTGAACCAGGTGGTCTTGCCGTCGTCGGTGGGTCGTACGCCCCAGTCGTCGGCGAGCGCGCGGACGAGGATCAGTCCGCGCCCGGATTCGTCGTCCTCGGCCGCGAAGCGGGGTTGGGGCAACTGCGGGCTGTGATCGCCGACTTCGACCGTCAGGTCCAAGGCCGTCCGGCACACGTGCAGTCCGATGGGGCCCTGGGCGTGCTGAACGGCGTTGGTGAGGACTTCCGAGAGCAGCAGCCGCGCGTCGTCGGCCTTTGTGGCGCAGCCCCACGAGGTGAGGGCCTTGCTGAGGAAGGCTCGACCCTCGGGGACGGAGTCGGGGACCGCCGGGAGGTCGAGGGAGACGGCGGCGAGCGGTGCTTCGGGCAGCCGAGTCAGCAGCAGGGTGACATCGTCATTGTGGCCCTCGGCGTCGGGCAGCAAGGTGGTCAGGACGTGGTCGGCGGCCACTTCCAGGTCGGGGGCGGTGGTGAACAGGCCGCTCAGCGTGCTGGTGAGCTGGGAGAGTTGGTCCTCGATGTCGCTGCCGGGGGTTTCGATCAGTCCGTCGGTGTAGAGCACGAGGGTGGCGCCGGGCGGGATGACCGCGCTGCACTGCTGGTAGAGGACATCACCCACGCCGAGGGGCGCGTTGACGGGCGCGGGCAGCGCACGGGCGCCCTCGCCCGGGGTGGCCACCAGGGTGGGCAGATGTCCGGCGGAGCAGATCGTCACCGCGCCCGCGTCGGCCGCGATCACCAGGTAGCAGCAGGTGACCAGTTGGTCCGGGACGTCGAGGTCGGCGACGGCCGCGTCGAGGGCCTGCATGAGCTGGCGGGGCTGCATACCGGTCTTGGCCAGGGCGTGTGCGGCGGAACGCAACTGGCCCATGACGGCGGCGGCTTCCAGCCCGCGTCCCATCACGTCGCCGATCAGGACGCCGACGCGGCCGGCGCCCAGCGGGACCAGGTCGAACCAGTCGCCGCCCACCCCGGCCCCCTGGGTGGCGGGCCGGTAGCGGCTGGCGGTCGTGAGACCGGGGATGGCGGGCGGAGTGCCCATCAGACTGCGCTGCAGGGTCAGGGCGATGTGCCGCTGTTGTTCGTACAGGACGGTCAGCTCGGCTTCGGCCCGCTTGCGATCGCTGATGTCGCGGACGATGGCACAGGCACCGATGACCTCGCCGTCGGGGGAACGTGTCGGCCACAGGGTGATGTCGACGTCAAGGAGATCACCGTGCCGGGTGACCCGCAGTGTCTCGAAGTGCTCGACCCTTTCCCCGTTGCGCAACAGGTCCATCAGGAGGTCGATCTCGTGGCCGTGGTCGGGCGGGGCCAGCAGGGACACGTGGCGGCCCATGACCTGGGCGCGTGTGTACCCGTAGAGGCGCTGGGCGGCGGCGTTCCAGTAGGTGATGTGCCCGTCGAGGGTCTTGGCGAGGATCGCGTCCTGGGAGGACTCGACGAGCGCGGCCAGCTCGTTGATGCGTTCCTCGGCTGCCTTGCGGTCGCTGACGTCGCGGACGGCGGCGGAGACGAGGAGCCCGTCGGAGGTCTCGAGGGGGCTGAGGCTGATCTCGACGGGGAACTCGGTGCCGTCCTTGCGCAGGCCGTGGAGTTCGAGTCCGGCGCCCATGGGGCGCACCTGGCGGTTGTTGGTGTAGCCGGTCCGGTGCGCGGTGTGGTGGGTTCGGAAGCGGTCGGGTACGAGCAAGTCCACTGTTCGGCCGAGGAGTTCCTCGCGGCCGTAGCCGAAGAGCGCTTCCGTTTGGGCGTTGACGAGTCTGATCGTTCCGGTGTCGTCCACGATCACCATGGCGTCCGGCGCCGCCTCCAGCAATCCCCGGAACCGGTCCTCGGCCGCCTTGCGGTCGCTGACGTCGCGGACGGCTGCGGAGACGAGGAGGCCGTCGGTGGTCTCGAGGGGGCTGAGGCTGATCTCGACGGGGAACTCGGTGCCGTCCTTGCGTAGGCCGTGCAGTTCGAGTCCGGCGCCCATGGGGCGCACCTGACGATTTTCGGCGTAGCCGGAGCGGTGCAGTGAGTGGTGGGTTCGGAAGCGGTCGGGTACGAGCAAGTCCACCGTTCGGCCGAGGAGTTCCTCGCGGCCGTAGCCGAAGAGCGCTTCGGTCTGGGCGTTGACGAGTGTGATCGTCCCGGTGTCGTCCACGATGATCATGGCGTCGGGTGCCGCTTCCAGGAGCCCCCGAAACCTGTCCTCGGCGCCTCCCGGACGGACACCGCACTCCCCGGCACAGCACGTCGACGCCGCGCCGCCGGACGCCGAGTCCGGTGCGGCCGAAGCCGAACTGATCGTTTCTCCCACGTTCGCCCCCCACAGACCCTCCGCATGGGGTCCTTCGGGCCATCTCAGCGCACTTGGGTCGCGGTCACTCGGGCATGTCTCATTCTGGCCGCACCGCGGTCGATCGTGTCTGCGGTGAGCGCGGGCCACGTCCGTCTGCCGACATGTTTCAGTCGTGAGTCGGCCCTGCGGGCCCACCGGCCCACCGGCTCACCGGTCCGGCCGGGCGACGGCGGATCGGCCGTGAGGCGGGACGACCGTGCGCCGGGACGACCGTCGGGCGATGCTGAAGGGGGTGACGAAGGGAGCCCCATGTCCGAGCGCTCGGATGCGGCCGCCGGGGCGGGCCGATGCGGTCTCCTGCGGCGGGTGGCTCCCGGCCTCGCCGTACTGGCCGGCTACCACCGTTCGTGGCTGCGCGGTGACCTGATGGCCGGAGTGACCGTCGCGGCCTATCTCGTTCCGCAGGTCATGGCCTATGCGGGCCTCGCGGGACTGCCGCCGGTCGCGGGGCTGTGGGCGATCCTTCCCGCCCTGCTGCTGTACACCCTGCTGGGTTCGTCACGGCTGCTGTCCGTCGGGCCCGAGTCGACCACCGCGCTGATGACCGCCACCGTGGTGGGGCCCCTCGCCGCGGGCGCCCCGGACCGGTACGCCGCGCTCGCCGCCGGGCTCGCGGTCGTGGTCGGGGCGATGTTCCTGGTGGCGTGGGTGGCACGGCTGGGCTTCCTCGCCGACCTTCTGTCACGGCCGATCCTGGTCGGCTACCTGACGGGCGTGGCGCTCATCATCATCGTCGACCAGCTCCCCAAACTGACCGGTGTCCGCACCTCGGGATCCGAGTTCTTTCCTCAACTGCTCTCCTTCGTGAGGAACCTGGGAGAAGCCCATCCCGCCACGGTGATCTTCTCCGTGGCGGCGATCGCGTTCCTTTTCGCGGTCGCGCGGTTCTTCCCCGGTGTCCCGGGCCCCCTGCTGGCCCTGGTGCTCGGCACGGTGGCCGTCGCGGTCTTCGGACTCGAGGACCACGGCATCGCCGTCATCGGCGCGGTACCGGCCGGGCTGCCAAGCCCCGGCCTGCCGACGCCGGGAGACCTGCCGCAACTGGTACTGCCGGCACTCGGCGTGCTCCTGGTCGGCTACACCGATGTCATCCTCACCGCGCGCGCCTTCTCGGCTCGCGGCGACGAACTCGACCCCA
Source organism: Streptomyces sp. GbtcB7 (assembly GCF_019091445.1). Lineage (NCBI taxonomy): Bacteria > Bacillati > Actinomycetota > Actinomycetes > Kitasatosporales > Streptomycetaceae > Streptomyces > Streptomyces sp. GbtcB7. Next base: position 150,256 of record NZ_JAGXJM010000015.1, on the reverse strand, counting down.
ACCAGGAACTGTTGGCCCTGGGAGCCGCGAACCTGGGCGCGGGCGTGCTGCACGGCTTCCCGGTGAGCAGCAGCGCCAGTCGTACCGCGCTCGCGCACTCGGCCGGGGGCCGCAGCCAGGCGTACTCGCTCGTCGCCGGCGCGGTGGTCCTCGCCGTGTTGCTGTTCCTCAGCCCGCTCCTCGCGCACACGCCGTCGACCGTGCTGGGCGCCCTGGTCGTCTATGCCGGGGTTCGCATGATGGATCTGGCCGGGTTCCGGCGGCTGGCCTCCTTCCGGCGCCGGGAGTTGCTACTGGCCCTGGGCTGTCTGGCCGGAGTGCTGGCCCTGGACATCCTGTACGGCGTGCTCGTGGCGGTCGGGCTCTCCGTCGCGGAGCTGCTCACCCGGGTGGCCCGCCCGCACGACGCGATCGAGGGTCTGGTGCCGGGACTGGCAGGCATGCACGACGTCGACGACTATCCACAGGCCCGCACGGTCCCCGGCCTGCTTGTCTACCGCTACGACTCGCCCCTGTTCTTCGCCAACGCCGAGGACTTCAAGCGGCGGGCGCTGGCGGCGGTCGACCGACACGAAGGTCCTGTCGACTGGTTCGTCCTCAACACCGAGGCCATCGTCGAGGTGGACATCACCGCGCTCGACGCGGTCGACGCCCTGCGCCAGGAACTCGAACAGCGTCACATCGTCTTCGCGCTCGCCCGCGTCAAACAGGACCTGCGCGACGACCTCGACGCCTTCGGGCTGACCGAGGCCATCGGCACCGACCGGATCTTCCCGACCCTGCCCACGGCCCTGGCCGCCTACCGGGAGTGGCTCCGGCGCGGAGGCCGCTACCTGGAGAGGGAGACGTAGTCGGCTTCCTCGAAGAGGCATCGGGGCGAGCCGGTGCCTCTGGACGCAGTCGTGCGGGACAAGCCCAACAGCCCCTGCGGACAGGGCCGCCCTCCCACGCTCGCCCCGCGGGTCCATAGGGCCGATCGGCCCCTTCCGGGGACCTGCGGCCCCTGCACCGCGAACCCCCACGACACGACCCTGGAAGAGGGATCGAGCGATCCCGGTCCAGGAGGTGGAGATCATGCCCCGCACCGTCACCGTAGGCCTCGACGGCTCGCCCGAGAGCCGTGTCGCCGCCGACTGGGCGGCCCGGGAGGCGAAGCTGCGCGGGCTGCCGTTGAAGCTGGTCAACGTCTGGGAGCCCGCTCCGACCCCCATCGCCCAGGCCCCCCTGCTCGGCCCGGAGACCCGTCAGCAGTGGAGCGAACACATACCTCGTGAAGCGGCCGGGGAACTGCGGGCGGCCCACCCGGAGGTCGAGGTGCTCGTCGAGCAGGTCACCGGGAGGCCGGCCGAGGTGCTGACCGACGCCGCGAAGGACGCCGAACCGCTGGTCCTCGGATCCCGTGGACTGAGCGGGATGGGCGGTTTCGTGGTCGGCTCCGTCGGCCTGGCCGTCGTGGCCCACGCCGAGCGTCCGGTCGTCCTCGTACGGGCCGAAGAAGACACCTCGGGCACCGACTCCGGCGTTCCGGCCCCGCGCCCCGTCGTGCTCGGACTCGACACCACGGCCCCCGACGACACCCTGATCGGCTTCGCCTTCGAGGCGGCCGTCCTGCGCGCCGCCTCCCTGCGTGTCGTCCACGGCTGGAACGAGCCGCCCTACATCGCGTACGGCATGCCCCCGGACCTGGCACTGAACGCCCAGATCGGCGCGGAGGAGGCCGCCGCCGTGAGCGAGGTGCTGCGGCCGTGGCGGCAGAAGTTCCCGACGGTGGACGTCGTCGAGGACTCCCTGTCCGGGAAGGCGGCCAACCACCTCGTGGACGCCTCCGCGGAGGCCTCCCTGGTCGTCGTCGGCCGCCGTATCCGCCGTTCGGCGCTCGGCGCCCACATCGGGCCGGTCACCCATGCCGTACTGCACCACGCCACCGCCCCCGTCGCCGTGGTCCCGCACGACTGAGGCCCGACACGACCGATCACCCGACGACACAACCGATCAACCGACACGACTCACCATCAGGCACGCCTCACCATCCGAGGAGAGACGCCCGTGAATGCGGCAGTCGTACGAGCGTGGAGGGAGACTTGTCATGGTGGCGGTGCCCGCGCACGGGACCATCCGGGTCATCCGCGAGTCCCGGCCCCTCGTCTCAGGCGAAGGACGGTGAGGACGGTGGAGCTGCCCCTGGTCGTGGGCGTCGACGGCTCGGAGCCCAGCCTGCGCGCCGTGGACTGGGCGACGGCCGACGCCGCGCTGCGTGGCGCACCGCTGCGCCTGGTGTACGCGTCGCTGTGGGAGCGCTACGAGGGAGCCGCGCTCGCCGAGGGCCTCGGCAGGTCCTCGGAGCAGGTGATGGCCGACGACATCGTCGAGGCCGCCGCGCGACGGGCCCACCGCCGGGCCCCCGAGGTGAAGGTCACCACCGACGTCCTGCCCGACGACGCGGCGAGCGTGCTGCTGAACGAGGCGCACACCGCCGCCGCGCTGGTCCTCGGGTCGCGCGGCCGCAGCGGCCTCGCCGAACTGCTGCTCGGCTCGGTCAGCCTCACGGTCGCCGGCCGCGCCGCCTGCCCGGTGATCGTGCTGCGCGGCGACCAGGACAACCAGGCAGGGACCAAGACGCACCGGCGCGTGGTCCTCGGAGTCGGCGAGGGACCGCACGGCACGGCGGCCACCCGGTTCGCCTTCGAGGAGGCCGAGGTCCGCGAGGCCACCCTGGACGCCGTACGGGCCTGGCGCTGCCCGGTGTACGAGAGCGCCGACGACCCTCTGCTCGAGGGAGAACCGGCCCGTTTGCACGAGCAGCGGGCCGCGGAGATCATGGAGTCGGCGCTGAGCAAGGCCGCGGCCGGGCATCCCGCGGTGGATCTGCACCGCAGGACCGCCGAGGGCAGCGCTCGCCGGATCCTGCTCGACGCCTCGGACGGCGCCGACCTGCTGGTCGTCGGAGTCCGGCGTCACCACGGACTCGCCGGGCTCCAGCTCGGCCGGGTCGCCCACACGCTCCTGCACCACTGCGCCTGCCCGGTCGCCGTCGTACCGCAACGGGGATGAGCGACTCAGAGGGTCGCCGCGTGGTCGGGGACGTAGGTCTGCAGATCGCGCGGCGGGCGCACATAGCCGGTCGACGGCGGCCGGGGCGGCAGTTCGAGAACTGGTGGCTTCACCTCGTGGTACGGAACGGAGCCGAGCAGGTGGGCGATCATGTTCAGGCGGGCCCGGCGCTTGTCGTCGCTCTCCACGATGTACCACGGAGCCTCCGAGACGTCCGTGTGCACCAGCATCTCGTCCTTGGCCCGGGAGTACGCCTCCCAGCGGGTGATCGACTCCAGGTCCATCGGCGACAGTTTCCAGCGCCGCGTCGGATCCTTCAGCCGGCGCCGGAACCGCTTCTGCTGCTCCGCGTCGCTCACCGAGAACCAGTACTTGCGCAGCAGGATCCCCTCCTCGACGAGCATCCGCTCGAAGATCGGGCACTGGCGAAGAAAGAGCTGGTGCTCCTCCTTCGTGCAGAAGCCCATGACCTGCTCGACGCCGGCGCGGTTGTACCAGCTCCGGTCGAACAGCACGATCTCCCCGGCGGCGGGCAGATGCTCGACATACCGCTGGAAGTACCACTGGGTGCGCTGGCGCTCGGTCGGCTTGGGCAGCGCCACGGTCCGTGCGACGCGCGGGTTGAGAAGCTCCGACACCCGTTTGATCGTGCCGCCCTTGCCCGCCGCGTCCCGGCCCTCGAAGACCACCACGAGCCGAGCGCTCTCGGTACGCACCCACTCCTGAAGCTTCACCAGCTCCGTCTGCAGGCGCAGCAGCTCCCGCTCGTACGCCGCAATCGGCACCTTCGCCGTCTTCTGGCCGGCCATGCCGCCTCCTCCGCTCGATCACGCACACCGATGCCACGCCCTGCGACACGCCTCGTGACGCACCTCGATGACTTACGGAGTCACCATGCCCAAGGTCGAACCGCCCAAGGTCGAACACCAGGACAGCACCGTACTGACCGACGAGGAACTGCGCACCCTGGACGCCCACTGGCGAGCCGCCAACTACCTTGCCGTGGGCCAGATCTACCTGCTCGCCAATCCGCTGCTGACCGAACCCCTGACCCCCGCGCACATCAAGCCGCGGCTGCTCGGCCACTGGGGCACCTCACCCGGCCTCAACCTGGTGCACACGCACCTCAACCGAGTGATCAAGGCCCGTGGTCTGGACGCGCTGTGCGTGTGGGGGCCCGGACACGGCGGGCCCGCGGTCCTCGCCAACTCCTGGCTGGAGGGGACCTACAGCGAGACGTATCCGAGCGTCTCGCGGGACGCGGCCGGCATGGAGCGGCTGTTCCGGCAGTTCTCGTTCCCCGGCGGGGTGCCCAGCCATGTCGCGCCCGAGACCCCGGGCTCGATCCACGAGGGCGGTGAGCTCGGCTACTCGCTGGCGCACGCCTACGGGGCCGCCTTCGACAACCCGGACCTGCTGGTCGCCTGCGTCATCGGTGACGGGGAGGCGGAGACGGGGCCGCTGGCCGCGTCCTGGCACTCCAACAAGTTCCTCGACCCGGTCCACGACGGCGCCGTGCTGCCGATCCTGCATCTCAACGGCTACAAGATCGCCAACCCGACCGTCCTGTCCCGGATCCCGGAGGCCGAACTCGACGAGCTGCTGCGCGGCTACGGCCACGACCCGATCCACGTCGCCGGCGACGACCCGCACGAGGTCCACCGCGCGATGGCGGACGCCTTCGACCGGGCCCTGGACAGCATCGCGCTGATGCAGCGCACCGCCCGCGAGGACGGCGTGCCCGAGCGGGTGCGCTGGCCCGTGATCGTGCTGCGCACCCCGAAGGGCTGGACGGGACCGGCGGAGGTCGACGGCCTGCCCGTCGAAGGCACCTGGCGCGCCCACCAGGTGCCGCTGGCCGCGGTCCGCGAGAACCCGGAACACCTGCGGCAGTTGGAGACCTGGCTGCGCTCGTACCGTCCCGAGGAACTCTTCGACGCCGAGGGGCGCCCCGTCGCCGACGTCCTCGCCGGCGTACCCGACGGATCGAAGCGACTCGGCGCCACCCCGTACGCCAACGGCGGCCTGCTCGTCCGTGATCTGCCCATCCCGTCCCTCGACCGCTACGCCGTCCCCGTCGACAAACCGGGCGCCACCCTGCACGAGCCCACCCGGGTTCTCGGCGACCTCCTCGAACAGGTCATGAAGGACACCTCCCACCGCCGGGACTTCCGCCTGGTGGGCCCCGACGAGACCGCCTCCAACCGGCTGGGAGCCGTCTTCGGCGCCACCGGCAAGGCCTGGCAGGCGCAGACCCTCCAGGTGGACGAGCACCTGGACCGGCACGGCCGCGTCATGGAGATCCTCTCCGAACACCTCTGCCAGGGCTGGCTGGAGGGCTACACACTGACCGGCCGGCACGGGCTGTTCTCCTGCTACGAGGCGTTCGTGCACATCGTCGACTCGATGGTCAACCAGCACATCAAGTGGCTCAAGACGTCGAGGGAGCTGGCGTGGCGCGCCCCGATCGCCTCCCTCAACTACCTGCTCACCTCGCACGTCTGGCGCCAGGACCACAACGGCTTCTCGCACCAGGACCCCGGCTTCGTCGACCACGTCCTCAACAAGAGCCCCGAGGTCGTACGGGTCTATCTGCCGCCTGACGCCAACACCCTGCTGTCGGTGGCGGACCACGTGCTGCGCAGCCGCGACTACGTCAACGTCGTCGTCGCGGGCAAGCAGCCCTGCTTCGACTGGCTCTCCATGGACCAGGCCCGCGACCACTGCGCCCGCGGTGCCGGGATCTGGGAGTGGGCGGGCTCGGCGAACGGGGACCGCGAACCGGACGTCGTCCTCGCCTGCGCGGGCGACGTCCCCACCCAGGAGATCCTGGCCGCCTCCGACCTGCTCCGCCGCCATCTGCCCGAGCTGGCCGTCCGCGTCGTCAACGTCGTCGACATGACCCGGCTGCTGCCGCGCGAGGTACACCCGCACGGGATGCACGACTTCGAATACGACGGGCTGTTCACCACCGACAAGCCGGTGATCTTCGCGTACCACGGCTACCCCTGGCTGGTCCACCGGCTCGCCTACGGCCGCACCGGCCACGCCAACCTGCACGTACGCGGCTACAAGGAGATGGGCACCACCACGACCCCGTTCGACATGGTCGTCCGCAACGACATGGACCGCTACCGCCTCGTCATGGACGTGATCGACCGCGTCCCCGGCCTCGGCGTCCGCGCCGCCGCCGTCCGCCAGCAGATGGCCGACGTCCGCACCCGCCACCACGCGTGGATCCGCGAACACGGCACCGACCTGCCCGAAGTCGCCGACTGGACCTGGAGCGGCTGAGCCCCCACCCCACTCCGGCCGAAATCCGGCACCCCACAAGGGAGTTCAACGCCATGACCGTACGCATCGGCATCGACATGAGGGCGGCCGACGACCGATGAGCGCGGAGCGGAACGACAGGGCCCGCGTACCCCGTGCGCTGCGGGGGACGCGGGCCATGGTCCTCGACACCGACGGCGTCATCACGGACTCCGCGCGGCTGCACGCCGCCGCGTGGAAGACGGCCTTCGACGCCTTTCTGCGCCCACGCGGCGAGCGCCCCTTCGACCCGCGCGAGGACTATCTGCGCCACGTCGACGGCAAGTCGCGCCTCGACGGAACCGCGGCCTTCCTCGAAGCCCGGGGGCTGCGGCCCTCCGACGCCGAGATCCGGGCCGTCGCCGCCCACAAGGAACGGCTGTTCACCGAGCGGCTGCGCGCCGGGCGCGTCGACGCCTACCCGGGCACCGTCCGCCTGCTGCGCGCCCTGCGGTCCACCGGGATCCCGCTGGCCGCAGCCTCCGCCTCCCGGCACGCGGGCGAACTCCTCGAACAGGCGGGAGTACGCGGTCTCTTCGACGCTCTGGTGGACGGAGAGGAGGCGGCCCGGCTCGGCCTGCCCGGCAAGCCCGACCCCGCTCTCTTCCTGGAAGCGACCCGCCGCCTCGGGGTCCCCGCCGAACAGGCCGCCGTCGTCGAGGACGCCCTCGCCGGAGTCGAGGCCGGGCGACGCGGCGGATTCGGACTCGTCGTGGGCGTCGACCGCGCCCGCACCCCGGCCACCCGGACCGCCCTGATGGAGCACGGCGCGGACCTGGTGGTCGAGGACCTCGCGGAGCTGCTCACACAGACGGAGGCCTGAGGATGTCCGACTGGACCTGGGCGTACGAAGGCTACGAGCCCGCGCAGGAGCGGCTGCGCGAGGCGCTGTGCACCCTCGGCAACGGCTACTTCGCCACCCGGGGCGCGGCTCCCGAGTGCGCGGCGGACCCCGTCCACTACCCGGGCACGTACGCGGCGGGCTGCTACAACCGCCTCACCTCGGACGTGGCCGGACACCGGGTCGAGAACGAGGACATGGTCAACCTCCCCAACTGGCTGCCACTTCGCGTGCGCACCACCGCCGGGAACTGGCTCACGCCCGACACCCACAAGCTCCTCGACCACCGCCAGACCCTGGACCTGCGCGCGGGCACACTGGAACGCACGCTGCGCTACGAGGACGGGCAGGGCCGGTGCCTCGCCGTACGGCAGGTGCGCCTTGTCCACATGGCCGACCCCCATCTGGCGCTGCTGAGCACGGAGTTGACGGCTCAGGGCTGGTCCGGGGAGATCGAGGTCGAGACGGCGCTCGACGGGAGGGTCGCCAACACCGGAGTGGAGCGCTACCGCTCCCTCGCCTCGCGGCACCTCACGGACGTCCGGACCGGCACCGCGGCGCCGGACACGATCTGGCTGGAGTGCCGGACCAGCACCTCCGACATCAGGATCGGCCTGGCGGCCCGCACGGTCACCGACGTACCCGCCCGGACCGTGGACGCACACGAGGACGCGCGGGCGGCTCGGCTGCTGCGGCTCTCCCTGGCCGACGGCCGGACGGTCACGCTCGACAAGACCGTCGCCCTGCACACCTCCCACGACCCGGCCATCGAGGAGCCGGCGCACGCCGCCCTCGACCGGGTCGGCCGCGCTCCGGACTTCGTGACCCTGCTGGACTCCCATCGCACGGCCTGGCAACAGCTGTGGCGCAACGCCGAGCTGCACGTGCCGAACAGTGCGGGCCCGGTGCTGCGGCTGCACCTCTTCCACCTGCTTCAGACGCTCTCCCCGCACACCGCGGAGCTGGACGTCGGCGTACCGGCGCGCGGTCTGCACGGCGAGGCGTACCGCGGACACGTCTTCTGGGACGAGCTGTTCGTCCTGCCGTACCTCAACCTGCACTTCCCCGAGGTCTCCCGCGCCCTGCTCACCTACCGCCACCGCCGCCTCGAGCAGGCCTGCCGGGCCGCGGTCGACGCCGGGCACACCGGTGCGATGTACCCGTGGCAGAGCGGCAGCGACGGCCGGGAGGAGACCCAGCAACTGCACCTCAACCCGCGTTCGGGGCGCTGGCTGCCCGATCACTCGCGGCTCCAGCACCACGTCGGCTCGGCGATCGCGTACAACGTGTGGCAGTACTGCGAGGCGAGCGGCGACACCGAGTTCCTGCACACCAAGGGCATCGAGATGCTCGTGCAGATCGCCCGCTTCTGGGCCGGCCTCGCGGCGTACGACGGGACGCTCGGCCGGTACAGGATCCGTGGCGTCGTCGGCCCCGACGAGTACCACGACGCCTACCCCGGCGCCGAGCGGCCGGGACTCGACGACAACGCGTACACCAACGTCACCGCGGCCTGGGTGATCGCCCGCACCCTCGATGTCCTCTACGACCTGCCCGAACTGCCGCGCCGGGACCTCTGCGAGCGCACCGGCCTCGACGCCGCCGAACTCGACGGCTGGCAGGAGGTCTCCCGGAAGCTGTACGTGCCCTTCCACGCCGGGGTGATCAGCCAGTTCGAGGGCTTCGGCGCGCTGGAGGAGCTGGACTGGGACGGCTATCGGACCCGCTACGGCGACATCCGGCGGCTCGACCGGATCCTGGAGGCCGAGGGCGACAGCGTCAACCGCTACCAGGCGTCCAAACAAGCGGACGTCCTGATGCTGGGCTACCTCTTCTCGCCCGCCGAGCTGGGCGGGCTCTTCCGCAGGCTGGGGCACGAGGTGGACGACACCGTCTGGCGGCGCACCGTCGACCACTACCTGCGCCGCACGAGTCACGGCTCGACGTTGAGCAGCCTGGTGCACGGGTGGGTGCTGGCCCGGGCACGGCGCGCCGAGGCGTGGACGTTCGTACACGAGGCCCTGGCCGGGGACGTCGCCGATCTGCAGGGCGGCACCACGGGGGAGGGCATCCACCTCGGTGCCATGGCCGGCACCCTCGATCTCGTCCAGCGCTGCCTGACCGGTCTGGAGACCCGGGGCGGCGCGCTGCGGTTCGATCCGGTGCCGCTGCCCGAGTTCTCCGAGTACGGCTTCGCCATGCGCTACCGGGGCCATCGTGGCGTACAACTGCACCTGACCGCAGACCAGTTGATGCTGTCAGTGCCCGCGTCCGACCAGGATCCGATCGACATCGTCCTCGCGGACCGCACCGTGTCCGTAGCACCGGGGGAGTCCTGCGCCCTCACCCTGCCGGACCAGTGATCGGACGGTCCCACGGGGCGCCAGGCAGTACGGTGAGGGCAGGCGGACTGGTGTGCGGCCTCTTGTCCGCCGAATGGGCCGGAGGAAGCGATGGGCGCGGACACACGCGGGGGATCCGAGCAGCATCTGCCCAAGCTTCGGCTCGACGAGCTGCTGGGCGAGCTGCAGGTACGCATCGCCGCCGTACGCGGCACTCGGGACCGCCTGCACAGCCTGCTGGAGGCCGTCCTGTCGGTCGGCCGGGAGCTGGACCTGCCGCAGGTACTGCGCAGCATCGTCGAGGCCGCCGTCGTCCTGGTGGACGCCGAGTACGGGGCGCTGGGCGTGATCGGCGGCGACCGGAAGCTGTCCGCGTTCATCACCGTCGGCATCGACGATGAGCGGCGGTCCGAGATCGGGGCGCTGCCCAGCGGGCACGGACTCCTCGGCGAGCTGATCCGGCACCCGGTGCCCCTGAGGCTGCCGGAGCTCTCCGAGCACCCCGAGTCGTACGGCTTCCCCGCCCACCACCCGCCGATGCACTCCTTCCTCGGCGTACCGATCCGGGTGCGGGACGAGGTGTTCGGGAACCTGTACCTCACCGAGAAGCGCGACGAGCGGGAGTTCGACGCCGAGGACGAGTCCGTCCTGGCGACGCTGGCCGTGGCCGCAGGCGTCGCCATCGAGAACGCGCGGCTGTACGAGGAGACCAGGCTCCGCGAACGCTGGCAGCGGGCCAGCGGGAAGGTCACCAGCGTCCTGCTGACCGGCGCGCCGGGCGCGGAGGTGCTGGAGCTGATCGTCGACGAGGCGCGGAAGATCGTCTCCGCGGACATGGGGCTGATCGCGGAGCGCGTGGCGGGCGAGGAGGAGCTACGGCCGGCGCTGGCCGTCGGGCTCGGCGCGGAGGAGCGCGGCGGTCTGGTGATGCCGGCCAGGGGCGGTTTCGTCGGAGCCGCGCTCAGCTCCGCGGAGCCGGTGGTCAGCGCCGACATCGAACACGATCCCCGCGTGGGCGAGGGCGAAGCCCAGTGGGCCGGGCTCGGACCCGTCGTCGCGGTGCCGCTCGGTACCAGCGGCAAGGCGCGGGGCGTGCTGCTGCTGGGGCGGTTGCGGGGCGGCACACCGTTCGGCGACGCGGACACCGGACCGCTGCTCGGGTTCGCCGACCAGGCCGCGCTGGCGCTGGAGCTGGCCGAGCGACGGCGGGACGCGGAACAGATCGCGTTGCTCCAGGACCGCGACCGCATCGCCCGGGACCTGCACGACCTCGCCATCCAGCGGCTCTTCGCGGCCGGCATGACACTGCAGAGCGCCCAGCGCTTCATGGAGCATGCCGAGGGCATGGAGCGACTGACACGGACCGTCGACGACCTCGACGACACCATCAAGATCATCCGGTCCACGATCTTCGGCCTGCGGACGCACGGCGGGGCCGGCCGGGACGGCGACGGTCTGCGCAGCCGGGTCTCCGAGGCGGTCACGGCCTCGACCACGTCGTTCGGGTTCGCGCCCGCGCTGCGGATCGAGGGGCTCGTCGAGACCGAAGTCCCCGGCGACATCGCCGACCACGCCGTCGCGGTGCTCGGCGAGGCGCTGAGCAACGCGGCCCGGCACTCCGGGGCACACGCAGTGGACGTCCGGCTCCAGTGTGCCGGTGGCGAGTTGACGCTCACCGTGACGGACGACGGCTGTGGGGTGCCGGCCGACGTGCGACCCAGCGGGCTGAAGAACATCGAGGACCGGGCCATCGCCCTCGGGGGCGTACTGACGCTCGGCGAACGGCCCGGGGGCGGCGGTACACGGCTGGTGTGGCGGGTACCGGTGAGCGCACCCGGCGCGGGCCCGGGGGGCGGTCCGGCGCATGGCTGAGACTGTCGGCGACCTGTGCGTCCGGTGTTCTGCGGGTGCGGGTGCGGGTGCGCCTAGGGCTGCGGGTGCTGGGGGCCGGTAGCGCAGTTCCCCGCCGTCCTGAAGGGGTGTTCCCTGGGGTCAGCGGCTCTGGTGGTCGGCGGTGCCGGGGTGCTCCAGCTGGCTGGCCAGGACCGCCGCCTGGACCCTGCGCTGCACGCCGAGTTTGGCCAGCAGCCGGGAGATGTGGTTCTTCACCGTCTTCTCGGACAGGTAGAGCTTCTTGCCGATCTCACGGTTGGTGAGCCCGTCCCCGATCAGCGCGAGGATGTCGCGCTCGCGGGGCGAGAGGCCGGCGAGTTCGGGAGCGAGTGTCGGGGACTCGGTGGGGTCCGCGCGCAACGACCGCATCAGCCGGGCGGTCGTCGTGGGGTCCAGCATCGACTGACCGGACGCCACGGTGCGTACCGCCGAGACCAGATCCGAGCCCTTGATCTGCTTGAGCACATAACCCGAGGCTCCGGCCATGATCGCGTCGAGCAGGGCCTCCTCGTCGTCGAACGACGTCAGCATCAGACAGGCCAGCTCCGGCATCTGGCTGCGCAGTTCCCGGCAGACGCTGATCCCGTCGCCGTCCGGCAGGCGTACGTCCAGGACGGCCACGTCCGGTCGCAGCGCCGGGCCGCGCACCAGCGCGTGCTCGACGCTGCCCGCGTCGCCGACCACCGAGATGTCCGGCTCGGCGTCCAGGAGATCGGTCAGACCGCGGCGCACCACCTCGTGGTCGTCCAGCAGGAAGACCCGGATGGGGTTCTGTTCCGTGAAGGTGCGCGTCTCGGCCATGACGACCCCTTGTTCGGTTTCAGTGGCGGACTGTGGACCACGAGCCGGCTGTGACGACGATCATCACGCTCCGGGGCCCAACTCACTAGGGCCGACCGGCCCAACTTGACTGCGGCCGTCAAATCGGTCCCCGGTCCCCGGTCACCGCTCCGGTCCGCGGGCCGGTCCCGTGAGCTCGAACTCCACGTCCACCACCCCTTCGACGGCCCGCACCAGGCGCGCGGCCACGGGCACCAACGAGGTGTCCCGGACACGTCCGGCGAGGGTGACGACCCCGTCGTGCACCTGTACCCGTACCGGTGACGACGGCGCACGGAACAGATACGACACCACCTCGCGGCGCACTTCCTCGGCGATGTCCTCGTCGTCCCGCAGGAACACCTTCAGAAGGTCGCCGCGGCTGACGACGCCCTCGAGCAGACCCATGTCGTCGACGACGGGCAGCCGCTTGACCTTGGCGTGCGCCATCGTCCGTGCGGCCTGCGCGAGAGTCGCGTTCGCCCGGACGGTGAATGCTGGGGCCGTCATCAGGTCCTCGGCGGTCACGGCGCCGGCCTTGGCGAGATCGGAGAGCCGCCGCAACTGCGTGTACCGGTCCGGATCGCTGTCGCGGAACTCCTCCTTGGGGAGCAGATCGGCCTCGGAGACCACGCCGACCACCCGGCCCTCGCCCTCCAGGACGGGCAGGGCACTGACCTTCCACTGCTCCATCAACCGCACGATCTCCTTGAAGTTCGCCTTGCGGCCGACGGCGGCGACGGTATGGGTCATCACGTCGCTGACGAGGTGCGGGTTGCCGTGCACGGTGACTCCTCGGTGGATGGCGACGCGGTCAGCGAAGACTTCCGCTGCCGTAGGGCGCGTACATGTCCAACAGCCGGGTCCTGGCCGACCGCAGCCGACGGGCGACCGTGTCTCCCACCCACTGGCTCACGGCCATGCCCAGCGCCGGATCGGCCCGGCACATGGCGCGTACGACTTCGGCGTCGAACTCGTACGCGCGCACCGGGCTCGTCGCCTCGGCGCCCAGATGCCAGGTGTGCGGTCCGAACAGCCAGGACCAGCCGACGAGTTCGTTGTGCCCGACGGTCTCGATCACGACCGCGCGGCGGCCCGGCACGCGCATGTCGAGGGCCACCGTGCCGGTACGGACGATCCAGAACCGGTCCGCTCGCCGTCCCTCCTCGAACAGGCGGGTTCCCAGAGGGAACGACACCTCCCGGGCGCTGTGCATCAGTCGTTCGCCGTGCTCGGCGGGCAACGCCCGCAGCATGCTGGAAGTGGGGGAAGCGTTCATGATCGTGTCCTCTTCCTCGAGCTCCTCTTCCAGGAGCGCGACCGGGCCACCTCCAATCTCTTTCTCGGGGCCCCGCTTCCACCATGGGCCGAAGGGCCCCTCGGCAGGGCCTGCCCGGCCCCTGCGCCCGGGCCGGCCCGGTACCAGACTTGAGGGGACAAGGGGAATCCACCGGCATGCGCGCAGGGAGGTGCGGACCATGCTTCGACACGTCGCCGCAGGGATCGACGGTTCTCCCGAGGGCCTGGCCGCCGCGCACTGGGCGGCCAGAGAAGCCCTGCGCCGAGGCAGGGCGCTGCGCCTGGTGCACGCCTGGGAGTGGCAGCCGCGGCCGGCCCCGACCGTGCCCGCGGACATGTCGCAGCGGTCCTGGGCCGAGGACATGCTGGCGCAGGCGTCGGACAGCATGCGCGCCGCGCACAGCGGCCTGCAGGTCATCACCCACTCGGTCGCCGACGCACCGGTCGAAGTCCTGCTCGCGGCGGCCGAAGAGGCCGATCTGCTGGTCCTCGGCTCCCACGGGATCAGCGGCGTCGCGGGCTTCCTGACCGGGTCGGTGTCTCAGCGGGTGGTCGCAAGGTCACCGCGTCCCGTGGTGCTGGTGCGGGCGGGGGAGTGCACCGCCGACGAGCACTTCTCGGCGGTGGACGGAATCTCCCCCGACGAGATACCCGAGACCCCGTACCGCGATGTCGTGCTCGGCCTCGACACGGACCGGCCCTGCGACGAACTGATCGAGTTCGCCTTCGACGCCGCCCGACGCCGTGCCGCCCCGCTCCGCGTGGTCCATGCCTTCAGCGGTCCGTCCGCCTACGCGGCGATCGACAGGCTCGCCCCCGAGAACGACCCCGGGCTGCGCGCCGAGCACGAGCGCGCCGTGGTCGTGACGCTGCGCCCTTGGTGCGAGAAGTTCCCCGCGGTCGCCGTGACCGAGACCGTCACCGAGGGGCGCGCGGCCGGCGAGCTGATCCACGCCTCGGCCGGCGCGGCCCTTCTCGTGGTGGGACGCCGGGTGCGCCAGACCCGGCTCGGCACCCACCTCGGCTCCGTCGCGCACGCCGTACTGCACCACGCTCCCTGCCCCGTCGCCGTCGTCCCGCACGGCTGAACAGCCCTGGAGGACGAGTGAGAGATGACCAGGCGTGCCGTGTCTCACGTGGTCTTGCGTCGCCACTGTGGTCCGGCCTGGTCCCACTCACGCCCCCACTGGTCGTAGCGCCGCTGGTCGAGCCGCCACCGTGCGACGCGCCCGGCGGCGAAGGCCAGGCCGCTGAAGGCGACCCCGGCCGCGGCGCCGAGCGAGGCTGCCTCGACGTCAGCCGCCGAGGCGGTCGGCGGCTGCGTGGTGAGCTGCTCCTTGCTGTTCAGCCAGACGACGACCTTCGATCCGACCCGGTGGCCGTAGTCCACCAGGGCCCGGCCGGTATGGGTCGAGCCGTCCGCCGCCGTCCAGCGGACCGTCGCCCGGACACGGTCGTAGGGCGTATCCGCCCCGATCCCCACCGTCCGGGCCGTGCTCGCGACGAGGACGGCCTGCACCGCGTGCCGCTCGTGCCGAAGCCGCGCGAAGGACGCGTCGGCGGCATGGGCCGTCAGCAGCCCGGTCAGGGTGCCGCCTATCGCGATGACCAGCCACACGGCCAGCACGATCCAGGCCTCGACGATGTCGTCGTGCCGGCGCAGGGGGTTGTCCCGCCAGCGCCACAGCAGCTGCCTCACACGCTCGGTCCTGTGCATCCGACGCACCTCCTCGTCGTCATGGACTGGACGGTCGCGTCGGCGAATGCGCGGCGGCAGAGGCCGACCGGGCGCCGTCGCGGCCCCGTCCGGTCCCGAGATGGGGACCGACCGGCCCAAGCGGACGGCGACGGTCACGCTCAGGCTGGACATACGAGGTCGATCCATGCGCGAACAGGCCGTCGAACGGCGTACCACCATCGTCGGAGTCGACGACTTCGACGGCAAGCGGTGGTGACGCGGCAAGGGGCGCCCGCTCGCCGTAGTGCCCCGCGACCGGCATCCGCAAGAGCCAGGAAGGGATCGTCATGAAAGCACTCGTGTTCCACGGTTCCGGAGAGTCCGCGTGGGAGAAGGTCACGGACCCCGGAATCCAGGATGCCACCGACGCGATCGTCCGCGTCGACGCCGTCACGATCTGCGGGACCGACCTGCACATCCTCAAGGGTGACGTACCGGAGGTGCGGCCCGGCACCGTACTCGGACACGAAGCCGTCGGGGAGATCGTCGACACGGGCGGCGACGTCCGCACGGTCCGCCCCGGTGACCGTGTCCTGGTCTCCTGCATCACCACGTGCGGCCGCTGCCGCTACTGCAGGGAAGGGATGTACGGGCAGTGCCGCGGTGGCGGGGGGTGGATCCTCGGCCACTTGATCGACGGCACGCAGGCCGAGTACGTCCGCGTACCGCATGCGGACCTGTCGACGTATGTGCTGCCGGGCGCGGTGGACAGCAAGGACGCCGTGCTGTTGGCCGACATCTTCCCCACCGCCTACGAGGTGGGCGTGCTGAACGGGCGGGTACGGCCCGCGGACACCCTCGTCGTGGTCGGAGCGGGGCCGATCGGGCTCGCCGCGATCGCCACGGCCCGGCTGTTCACCCCGGGGAAGATCATCGCCGTGGACCTGGCCCCGGCCCGGCTGGACGCCGCCAAGCGCCTCGGCGCCGACGCCGTGGCCGCGGCGGGGGAGGAGGCGGAGCAGTTGGTCGCCGACCTCACCGAGGGCCTGGGGGCCGATGTGGTCATCGAGGCGGTGGGGGTGCCCGCGAGCTTCGAGGCGTGTACGCGCATGGTGCGGCCCGGCGGGCACGTGGCCAACGTCGGCGTGCACGGCAAGCCCGTGACACTCCACCTCGAAGACCTGTGGAGCAAGAACGTGACGATCACCACCGGTCTGGTCGACACGTACTCCACGCCCACCCTGCTGCGCATGACGGCCGCCGGGCAACTGCCCACGTCGTCCCTGGTCACCCACACCTTCCCGTTGGACGCGATGGAGGAGGCGTACGACGTCTTCTCGCGGGCCGCCGACACAGGCGCGCTCAAGGTCGTCCTCGGCGCACCGCAGCACGACGCCCTGACAGTCAGGACGCCCTGACAGGAGGAAGTGACGGCCATGAGTGAACAGACATCGCCGAACGCCGTGTCGGCCACCGCGGACAGCGTGCGGGGCGACATCGGTCGCCGTATCGCCCGACGGCGTGAGGAACTGGGCCTGACCCGGGAGGAGACCGCCTACCGGGCGGGCACGGCTCCCGGCTACGTCCGGTACCTGGAGGAACAGTCCACCGCCACTCCGGGCCCAGGCGTTCTCATCAGGCTCGCCGACGTTCTCGAGACGAGCGTCGCGGCTCTGCGCGGTGGCGAGGCGGACCTGCCACCCGGGACCGGCCGAGCTGCCCACCACGCCGAGCTGGTCGAATTGAGTGCGGAGGAGTGCCGGGCACGGCTGTCGACACACGGAGTGGGAAGACTGGCGACAGAGACCGCCGAAGGGCCGCAGATCGTTCCCCTGAACTACAGCGTCGTCGACGGTGCGATCGCTTTCCGGACGGCACCGGGCACGACGTCCGCCAAGGCCGTCGGAACCGACGTGGCCTTCGAGGTGGACCACATCGACGAAGCGCTCAGCCAGGGCTGGAGCGTTCTTGTGCGGGGCCGCGCGCGGGCCGTGACGGACGCGGACGCGGCGCGCCGGCTGGAGGAACGCGCGTACAGCGATCCGTGGGCGGGCGGCGAGCGGTCCCTCTGGGTGTGCGTCGATCCGGTCGCCGTCACCGGGCGCCGGATCGATGTGCCCTGACCGCTGGCATCGAGGGACGTCGCTCCACCGGCCGCCCCGTGCCGGTGGGCCCTCTTCCCGGCGCCCCCGCCCCACACGCTGAAACGCGTACCGCTGTACCCCGTGAAGGTTGGACCCGGCGATGAACGCCAACGACGGCTTCCGTGAACTCGACCGCGAGGAGTGCCTGCGTCTGCTGGAGCGGGCACCGATCGGTCGCGTCGTCCACACGCGCCACGCCCTGCCCGCGGTCCTGCCGGTCAACTTCTGCCTGGACGTCGACTCCGCGGTACTGATGCGTACTTCCGCCGACTCGGAACTGGCCGCCGCGGTCGACGGCGTGGTGATCGCGTTCGAGGCGGACGAGGTGGATGCGACGGCGCACTCCGGCTGGAGTGTAGTGGTCACCGGCCGCGCGACGGTGGTGACCGATCCCGTGGAGCACGGCCGACTGGCCCTGACCGGCCCGCGCTCATGGGTGTCCGCACCCGAGGAGGTCTTCATCCGCATCGAGCCCGAGTTGGTGACCGGCCGTCAACTCGTCGCAGGGCTCGCCGCGTACTGAGAGACCGGCCGGTGTGTGTTCCGGCACCGCGTGCTCGGTCCGACGGCCGGTCGGCGGCCGGATCAGCGCTGTCCGGCGCGATACAGGTCCCGTATCAGCGCGATCTCGGCTCCGTGGTGCAGCAGCTCCTGGTTGACCCACCACACGACGTCGATGAAGGGTTCGTCGGCGTCGCTGCCGTGCGGGTAGGTGCAGTACCCCACGGTGTCGAGCGCGGCGACCGCTCCCGTGACGTCACCGCTGACGGGACAGACGTCCCGGGTCAGCGCGTGGCTGCCGGCCGTGTGGTCGGCGCGCAGGGTCAGCATTTCGCTCAGGTGGCTCAGGCGCCAGGCGATGGTGGTGAAGGGCGGCGGCCACGGATGCGGGTAGGGCGCGGCGTCGCGCCCCCAGTCACCGGTGCCGGCCAGCAGGGTCGCGCGCGGCCCGGGCCCGTCCGCACGCCACCGGACCGACCAGCAGCCCGGCACCGGCTCCCAGAAGTACTCCTCGTCGGTCATGGGCCCGACCTGGGTGTCCGTCCCGTCACCGCTGTCCATGACCACGATCATTCGAACTCGTGTGGCTGACGAACTGCCGGTCCTTGGGGGCCCGACGCGCCAGCCTGTCGGAGACGGCACAACGCCGCGTCCCATTTTCTGCGATCCCTCGCACCGATCCCTCACACCGCTGACCGGATCGTTCCGGTGCCGGCCTGGATCAGGCCTGCGGATCCGGTATCCGGCCAGGTCAGAATGGGAGGCATGAACCGAGCGCTGATCGTGATCGATGTCCAGGAATCCTTCCGAGCCCGCCCGCTGTGGGAGCAGATCGCCAATCCGAAGATCGCGGAACCGGTCAACCGGCTGGTGCGACTCGCCCGCGCCAACGGTGACCTGGTCGTCTGGGTCCTCCACACCGAGCCCGGCAGCGGCGGCGTCTTCGACCCGGCCCAGGGGCACGTCCGCCTGCTGGACGAACTGGAGCAGCCGCAGTCCGGTGAACCGGTCCTGCACAAGACCTCCCACAACGCCTTCACCACCACCCATCTGCAACAACTGCTCACCGAGGCGGGCGTGCGCGAGCTGACGGTCTGCGGCATCCGTACCGAGCAGTGCGTGGAAACCACCACCCGGGTGGGAAGCGACCTCGGATACCGGATGGTCTTCGTCACCGACGCCACCACCACCAATCCGATCGGCGACCTGAGCGCCGACGCGATCATCGAGCGCACGGAGGCCGTCCTGCGCGACCGGTTCGCCCGGATCTCCACGGTGGCCGAACGGGAGGCGGAGCTGGGAGCATCCGAGGCGTGAGCCATGTCGTCTTCGTCCTCGTACCCGGAGTCCACCTGCTCGACCTCGCCGGACCGGCCCAGGTCTTCAGCATGGCGGGGGACTTCGGACAGCCCTACCGGCTGAGCTACGTCGCCGACCAGGAACAGGTGTGCAGCGCCCAGGGCCTGCCGCTGGCCGCCCACACCCAGTGGCCGGAGCTGAGCGCCGACGACCTGGTGGTGGTGCCGGGGTGGAGGGCGTCCACACTGCGCGGCGGCCCCGAGCTGAGCCGGTACGTGCTGGAGCGGCTGCGCGCCCACCACACCGCCGGGGGCGTTGTCGCCAGTGTGTGTGCCGGGGCCGAGGCCCTCGGCCGGGCCGGGCTGCTGGACGGGCGCAGGTGCACCACGCACCACCACGTCCAGGACGAGCTGGCGGCCCGCCACCCCCGGGCGATCGTGGTGCGGGATGTGCTGTTCACCACCGACGACCGGGTGGTGACGTCGGCCGGTATCGCCAGCGGCATCGACCTGGCGCTGCACCTGCTGGCCGTCCGCCACGGTCCCGCACTCGCCGCCCAGGTGGCGCGGGACATGGTCGTCTACGCCCGCCGCAACGGCCACGAGCCGCAGGCCAGCGCCATGCTCCGGCACCGGTCCCACCTCGACGACGCCGTCCACCGCGCTCAGGACCTCATCGACGCGCGATTCGCCGAACCACTGCCGCTGGCCTACGTGGCCGCCAGCGTCGGCGTCAGCGAACGCACGCTGACCCGGATGTTTCACCGAGCCACAGGCGGCCTGACGCCGCTGCGCTACCAGCAGACCCTGAGAGTGGAACGCGCGGAGCACCTGATCGGCCACGGCACAACGGTGGAAGCCGCGGCCCGCGAGGTGGGCTTCCAGGACGTTCGGATGCTCCGCCGGCTGCGTTCCCGAGCGCCTTCCGAGGCGACGGGGTGAGCCGTTCCGGCTCGGCACGGCCTCTCATGACCTAGGACATGACCCAGCGGTCGCGGACGTGCCAGGTAGCGCCGTCGGTGGTCGCCCCGCGCAGGCCGTGCAGGGTGTCCTGGCCTGTGAGCGCGGGGAGGCGGGAGTCCCGCAGAGAGGCGAAGGCGAAGGTGCGCGCCGGGTCCCAGTCGGTGGAGTGGCGCAGACGGCGGGCGAGTTGGGCGAAGCCGAGCGGGGCCGCGGCCATGACCCAGGCGTCGGGTGCCTCGGCAGTCAGCCTTCTGGCGGGGCGCAGCCAGGATGCGGCGGCCTCCGGCCAGTCCACCGACGCGAGGACCTTTCCGCCACGCGCCTCCCACGCGGCGGCGAAGGCTTCGGCGGCCGCCAGGGAATCCGCATCGCGGCTGTGGCCGATGGTCACGGTCTCGATCCGTGACTTCGCAACGGTCAACAGGCCGATGAGAGCCGCGAGTTCGGCCTCCGTGTGCGGCGTAGTCGCGGACAGGTCGCCGAACTCGACCAGCTCGGCGGCACCGATCAGGGGTGAGCGGGACCGTTCCCGCTCGGCGCGGATGCTCATGACGAGGCGCCGTTGCTTTCCCGGGTCGTTTTCCAGCGGGCGTACTCGCCGGGCAGGCAGACCGCGCAGGGCCGGTATCCGGCGGCGATCGCGGTGGCCTCGTCCGGAAAGAACACGCGGTGCTCGGCGTAGTGGCCGCGGGCGATGGCCCGGAGGGCGGAAGGGCAGTCGAGACGCCCGTAGAGGCGTCCGCGCCGGTGCCCGCCGAGCGTGCCCGGCGTCCCGCTCCGGCAGAGCTGCCCGTCCGGGCCGAGCAGTGTGTACGGGCGGTGCGCGGCGGCGGGCGTCATCGATCTCGATCCCTTCCAAGGTCACAAGTGGTGGTGCGCCCCCAACCTTGCGGCTTGTGGATCGCCATGCCCGGCGGGATTCGGACGTCACGTTGTGGAGACGGCGGTGCCATGGCGCTGACGGCGACCGCTGCCCACGCCGACGGCGGATCCCTCGGCCTCCGCGTTTCCTAGGAAGCCTGGGTTGTCGGGGTTCCCGCGACGAGGCGTCGGACGGCCTCGACGACCGCGGCGCGGTGCTGTCGGGTCTGCTCGGCCGCCTGGTCGTTGGCCATGGGGCTGGTGGGCATCCATGCGTTGGCGAGGGCGAGGGTGAAGACGAGCAGGTCTTCAGGGGTGAAGGTCGTGGTCAGCAGGCCGTCGGTCTGCGCCTGGGTGATCGCGGCGGTCTTCTGCCGCATGGAGGTTCCCAGCCCTTGCGGCTCGTGGTCGGTGCCCGAGCGTTCGAGGCGGTGCCAGGTGGCCAGCCGTAGCTGGTGCGGGTTGGCGAGGAGGAAGTCGAACAGGCGGCCCGCGTAGCCCGGCAGGTCCTCGGGCGTGAAAGGGACCTCGTCGAGGACGCGGGCGACATGCGCATCCATGACGGCGTCGAACAACTGCTCCTTGTTGCCGAAGTACGTGTAGATGAGGGCCTTGTTCACCTCTGCCGCGGCGCCGATGCGATCCACTCGGGCACCGGCGATGCCGCGGGCCGCGAACTCGTCCGTCGCGGCTTTGAGCAAGCGGGCCTTGGAGGCCTCGGAGTCCCGGGGGCGGGGCGGGGGCTGGTGCTGGGGCATGACCCCAGAGTAGTGCAACTAACTGTTTATTTGACACGCCTCACGGCCGGCCGCACTATATAAATGACTGTTTAGTTAGCAGGGGTACAGCCCTGCAGTTCCCGCGCATCACCCACTTCTCCAGCCAGCGCCATCCCGGAAGCGAAGAAACCTCATGACCAAGACCTGGCTCATCACCGGCAGCTCCCGCGGCTTCGGCAGGGCACTCGCCCGCCACGTCCTCGACAACGGCCACCGTGTCGTGGCCACTGCCCGCCGCCCCGAACAGCTCAAGGACCTCGTCGAGCGCTACGGCGACCGGGTCCGCGCCGTCGCCCTCGAGGTCACCGACCCGGCAGCAGCCCGCGCCGCCGTGCAACTGGCCCTGGACGCCTTCGGCAGGCTCGACGTCGTCGTGAACAACGCCGGGTACGCCAACAGCGCCGCCATCGAGGACATGCCGGACGAGGACTTCCGGGCCCAGATCGAGACGAACCTGTTCGGCGTCGTCAACGTCACCAAGGCTGCCCTGCCCGTACTCCGCCGCCAGGGTTCCGGCCACTTCCTCCAGTTCTCCTCCATCGGCGGACGCGTGGGCGGATCACCGGGCCTGAGCGCCTATCAGACCGCGAAGTTCGCGGTCGAAGGCTTCTCCGAAGTCCTCAACGCCGAGGTCGGGCCCCTCGGAATCAAGGTGACCATCATCGAGCCCGGTGGCTTCCGCACCGACTGGGGCGGCTCGTCCATGACCGCCCTGCCCGTAAGCCCCGCCTACGAAGAAACCGTTGGCGCGATGAACCGCTACCGCGAACAGACCGCCGCCACCTGGCCCGGAGACCCGGCCCGGGCAGCCAAGATCATCACCGACCTCGTCGGGCTCGACGAACCGCCGCTGCGCCTGCTGCTCGGCGCCGGAGCCGTCGAGATGGCCGCCAACGCCTCCCGTACCCGTGCCGCCGAAGCCGAGCGGTGGGCCGACATCAGCCGCTCGGCGGACTTTCCCGCGGGCGAATGACGGCGACGACGGGTCGGAGTGCGCCCATCGGACCGGGAGTTGTGACTCATGACGTTGTTGACGGCGGGATCGTGGCGGTCGCCTGGTCGGAATCGGAGGGGGAGGGTTTCGCGCGGACCACGGCTTGATCGCCTCGCGGTCCGAACAGGTGCAGGATCTCGACGGCGCTGGTGTTCGCCGGACCGAACCAGTGGGGTTCTCTCGTGTCGAACTCGGCCACTTCGCCCGGGTGGAGTGTGCAGTCCTGCTTTCCGAGGATGAGGCGCAGTTCGCCCGCGAGGACGTAGAGCCACTCGTAACCGTCATGGGTCACCAACACCGGCTCGCGCGGAGCCAGTACCTGCTTGAACACCTGCACCCGACCCGGGTACTGCGTCAGAGGCACAAGGACGCTGCCGTGACCCTTGCGCAAGGGCTTGAGATGTACCCGAGGATCGCCGGTGGCCGGCGCGGCCACCAGCTGGTCGAGTGCGACGCGGTGCGTACGCGCGAGCGGGATGAGCAAGTCCAGAGTCGGGCGCCGTTTGCCCGACTCGAGACGCGACAGCGTGCTCACCGACATTCCGGTCGTCGCCGCGAGCGCCTCCAGCGTGAGCCCGCGGTCCCGGCGCAGCGTGCGCAGCCGGGGGCCTATGCCGTCGATGATCTGTTCCAGCTCCGCGTCCATGGGGTCCAGTTTGCAGCCTTCGCAAATTTGGTGGGCGGCGGGTGCGGTCCGGCCTGAGCCTTGCCGGGCAGCCCCTTCCGGACGTGAGAGGTACCAGGTGACCGCGACCACCCATCCCATTCAGCCACTTGACCCCAGCCAGCCCGTTCTGAGCGCACGCAGACGCTGGACGGTGCTGGCCGTCTGCTGTCTGAGCATGTTCCTGGTGGGCCTGGACACCACCATCGTCAATGTCGGACTGCCGGCGATCGGGCACGGTCTGGGCATCGGGACCCGCAGCCTCGAATGGACCGTGGACGCGTACACGCTCGTCCTGGCCAGTCTCCTGATCTCCTCCGGCGCGCTGGCGGACCGGTTCGGACGCCGACGGGTGTTCCAGGTCGGCCTGGTCGTGTTCGGTGCGGCCTCGCTGGTCTGTGCGATCGCCCCTTCGGTGGGCGTGCTGATCGCGGCCCGCGCCGTCCAGGGGATCGGCGCCTCGATGCTCAGTCCCGTGGCGCTCGCGATCGTGGTCAACGCGATGCCCGACCCGAGGGAGCGGGCACAGGCGATCGGTGTCTGGGCGTCGGTCTTCGGGCTCAGCATGGCCGCCGGCCCTGTGACGGGCGGGGCCCTCATCGCGGGCTTCGGCTGGCGGTCGGTGTTCTGGATCAACGCGCCGGTCATCGTGGCCGCCCTCGGGCTCAGCGCGCTGTTCGTGCCGGAGTCCCGGGCGCCGCGGGCACAGCGGCTCGACCTCCCGGGGCAGGCCCTGCTGACGGTGGTCATCGGCGTCTCGGTCGGCGTCCTCATCGAAGGACCGCGCATCGGTTGGGCGTCGCTTCCGGCGCTGGTCGCGTACGCGATCGCTGTCGTGGCGGCAGTCGGATTCGTGTCGGTCGAATCCCGCCGGAGCGAACCGCTGATGGATCTACGGCTCTACCGGCATCCGGTCTTCAGCAGTGCCGTGCTGGGCGCGGTGGCGGTCTTCGTCGCCCTGAATGTGACGCTCCTGCTCAACACCCTCTACCTGCAACACGCCCGAGGATGGACACCACTGGCCGCCGGGGTGGCGACCTTGCCCATGGCTGTCGGAGCGACCGTCTGCGCACCGCTGTCCGGCCGCCTGGTCGGTCGTACCGGACCGCGGTTGCCGCTTGTCCTGGCCGGCGGTTTCATCACGGTGGGCGGGCTCTGCCTGGTCGGGCTCGACCAGCACACGAGCGTGTTCCTGCTCTTGTCGGCCTACTTGCTCATCGGCGTCGGGTTCGGCTTCGCCAACGCGCCGATCACCAACACCGCGGTGAGCGGACTGCCTTCCACCCGTGCCGGCGTGGCCGGAGCGATCACATCCACCGCACGCCAGCTCGGCTCCGCGCTCGGCATAGCCATCGCCGGCGGCCTGGTCGCGGGCACCGCCCCGACGGGACTCGCACACGCGTCCCGCCCGGGCTGGATCCTGGTCGCCACCTGCGGACTGTTCCTGCTCCTCGTGGCCCACGCGGCACGGCCGAAGAAGGACACGAGTCGCCCCACCTCCCCGCAATCGCGGTGAGCCGATTGAGCCAATATCTGTGCCCGTGAAGTGAGAAAATGACGGAAGGTGCAGCGAGGTTTCCTGTATCGGCAGGCGGAGCGGGGTTATTCAGCGCACACGATCGATCGCAACGTGCTACTGTAGATCTCAGTTGCAGTTGTGGTTCCCGAAATCTTGCAAGTGCCCTCACCGGCTTCTTCTGCTGGTGACGCTCTTTTTCGGCTCCGGCGAATTTTCCGGCGGGATAATCATCACGGCGACGCGGAGTGCGCACAGTGCGAGACTCCGAACACCGTCCCGAAGGAGATTTGACATGGCTGCCGGTACCGTGAAGTGGTTCAACGCGGAAAAGGGCTTCGGCTTCATCGAGCAGGACGGCGGCGGCGCGGACGTCTTCGCCCACTACTCGAACATCGCCGCCCAGGGCTTCCGTGAGCTGTCGGAGGGCCAGAAGGTGACCTTCGACATCGCGCAGGGCCAGAAGGGCCCGACGGCTGAGAACATCGTTCCCGCCTGACGCTGACACGTACTTCGCAGCTGGGGCCCGCACCTTGGGGTGCGGGCCCCAGCTCGCCGCTTTCCGGGACGCAGCCGCTCCGTCAGGGCCGTGGTGATGTCACCCACGGCATGATGCAGGGGCGCCGCGGCCCCGCCCCTTGGGGGACTCCACCGGATCCCCCGGGGATGCTCCACCCCAACGCTCCGGATGTAAATCCGCCAAGGCCTCACTCACGGAATGCCCGATCTCACTGTCGAGATCGCGCCGCTCTCTACGCCGGCGTATTCCGAAAGCATTCCCTGCCGATCCGACTGATCCGACCGATCTGACTGATCTGACTGATCCGATCCGGCCGACCGATTCGGCTCCGCATCATTTTCGGCTCGTTCTTGCGATTCTCTGCGCTGTTCATTCGCTGCGGGAATTCCTTGATACGTGCCACATCAAGGAAGGTTCCACATGAACCGCACGCGTACAAATGATCGTTTCGCCCGCACCCGAACCCGCGCCGGAAATTCTGGTTCCCAAAGGGGCGGCAGCCGCTTCGGAGCCGCATCCTCTGGCCGCTCCGGTGCTCCCAGCCGCGCGAAGGGTTACGGACGCCAACAGACCATGCCGCAAGGTGAGTTCGCGCTGCCGACGACGATCACCCCCGCGCTGCCCCCCGTCGAGGCGTTCGCCGATCTCGCCCTGCCGACGCCGCTGCTGGCCGAGCTCGGCCACGCAGGCGTGACCGTACCGTTCCCGATCCAGGCGGCGACCCTGCCGAACTCCGTCGCGGGCCGTGACGTACTCGGCCGTGGCCGCACCGGCTCCGGCAAGACCCTCGCCTTCGGTCTCGCCCTGCTGGCCCGTACGGCCGGTCGGCGCGCCGAGCCGCGGCTGCCGCTGGCCCTGGTCCTCGTACCCACCCGAGAGCTGGCCCAACAGGTCACCGACGCTCTCATTCCGTACGCCCGTTCCGTGCGACTGCGGCTGGCCACGGTGGTCGGTGGAATGCCGATCGGCAGGCAGGCCAGTGCACTGCGCGGCGGGGCCGAGGTCGTCGTGGCGACGCCGGGCCGGCTCAAGGACCTCATCGACCGCGGCGAATGCAGTCTGGACCAGGTCGCCATCACCGTCCTCGACGAGGCCGACCAGATGGCCGACATGGGCTTCATGCCCCAGGTCACCGCGCTGCTCGACCAAGTGCGCCCCGAGGGGCAGCGGATGCTGTTCTCGGCCACCTTGGACCGCAACGTCGACCTCCTGGTCCGCCGCTACCTGACCGACCCGGTGGTCCACTCCGTCGACCCGTCCGCGGGCGCGGTCACCACCATGGAGCACCACGTACTCCACGTGCACGGCGCGGACAAGCAGCGGACGACCACCGAGATCGCGGCACGCGAGGGCCGGGTGATCATGTTCCTGGACACCAAGCACGCCGTGGACCGGCTGACCGAACACCTGCTGAACAGCGGCGTCCGTGCCGCGGCTCTGCACGGAGGCAAGTCCCAGCCGCAGCGCACACGGACCCTGGCCCAGTTCAAGACCGGGCATGTGACGGTGCTGGTGGCGACCAATGTCGCGGCGCGCGGGATCCACGTCGACAACCTCGACCTGGTCGTGAACGTGGACCCGCCCAGCGACCCCAAGGACTATCTGCACCGGGGCGGCCGCACGGCCCGCGCCGGCGAGTCCGGCAGCGTCGTCACCCTGGTGACACCTCAGCAGCGACGCGACATGAGCCGACTGATGACTGCCGCCGGCATCACTCCCCAGACCACCCAAGTGCGCTCGGGCGAAGCCGAGTTGAGTCGCATCACCGGCGCCCAGGCCCCCTCGGGGATCGCGGTCACCATCACCGCGCCGGTCGTGGAACGTCCTCGGCGCGGCTCCTCTTCCCCGTCCCGGGGCCGGCGCGGCCGTACCGGCCAGGGTCGATCCACCGGCGAGGGCCGGTCCACCGGCGAGGCGGCACGCCGTACGCCGCGGCGGTCGTCCGCGGTCACAGCGGCGGCCTAGAACCTTCGTGATCGGAAACCCCACCCGCCCATCCAGGAGGACCCCTTTGACGCTGGTTCAGACGCAGCAACGCCTGGTCGGTTCCGTTCCCACGACCGTGTTCGACGCCTCGGACACATCCGGACCGCGAGTCGGTGACGACATCACCGTCGAGGTGGCCCTGTTTCTCATGGCCAGTGCCCGTGTCGAGTACCTGCTCCTTTGCGACCAGGACGAACACTGCACCGGCTCGGTCACGCGGGCCCAACTCGCCGTGATCCGTGACAGCCCCGCCTATACGGACCGGATCCGTGTACGGGACGTCCTCGGCGCCGGCGGACCGCACGGCCGCGGTCCGGGTGCCCTCGCCCTCACCGTCTCCCTCTGATCCGGCTCACCATGCGGCATCAGCCCCGGTTCTCCCTCTCCCTTCTTCCTTCCCTGCGAGGCATCATGCGCTGCGTCATCGCCCGGTTCCCCTTCGACCTCACCAAGAGCGGGGTACTTGCCTCCATGAAGGGCGTCAAGCCGGAGCCCATCACGGGGGAGTCCGTGCTCATCGGCCGCCGCCACTACCCCGCCAAGCAAGTGGGCGTGGTCATCACCCGGCAGGACCCCCGCGACTTCACCAGCGGGGAAGTCACCCGGGCCATGACGCGACTCGGCTTCACCTGTCAAGGCACCCATGAGCCCACCCGTGAGTCCGTGACCGCCGTTCGGGCCCTTACGCCGTTGCAGACCGCGTCGGCGCTGCTCGGCAGCGCCGCGCCGCTGGGACTGTGAGAACCGACGGAAGCTGACACCAGGACAGCGAGGGGGCCCTGCCGACGCGCGTCGGCAGGGCCCCCTCGCGTGTCACCGTCCGGCCGACGGCTCCCGGCCGACCGGAGCGGTCCGGGTACGGTGCCTCACTGGTCGGAGTAACTGAAGTCGCCCACGGTCCAGGCGCTGACGTCCTTGATCGCGACGCGATACATTCCGCCCGTCTCGGGAATCCCGACGCTGCCCTGCAGGATCCGGGCGAGGTGGAAGTGCAGATGTGTGGGGGCCCCGCCGGGTTCGGGCCGGCCCACTGTCCGGTCGGCGGAGAAGACGTCGGAGAAGGGGCCCAGGCGGTCCGAGTCCTTCAGGACCTCCGACACGCGCTCCCTCCATACGCCTTCGGGAGCCAGCCGCCCGGTGATGACGGCACCGCCGACCACCACGGTCAATGACATCTGATTGCTCTGCTCGGACTCCACCAGGGCGCAGAGATCCACGAGCAGCTCGTCAGGGTTCGACATGAAAGCCGATTCTATTCGGTGCGCGATCCGAGCGCTGGAGTCGGTCGACCGCCGCGCCCCCACTGCCACCTGCCCGTATGGCCCGCTCTACAGAGAATATCGATGCCCTGAGCAACCTAAAATCTATGTTTGACAGAGTAGACATTGGGCTGTTGCGTGATTAGTGTTTCTCTCGTAGTGCAGAAGTTCGCAGGTCGGGGTGGCTGAGAGGTCTCGAAGCCGAGCTGTCCGTAGGACGGTGACGAGACCGCCGGCCTCGCCGCCTGGCAAGTGAGTTGATTCAGCGGAGGTACGGAAGGAGCCGACGCCATCGGGATCGCCCGGCCGACATGCACGAGGTCGGGTGCCGCAAGACCCCGGAATGGAAGGTGGTCCCCGGTCACGCATCCGCGAACCCCGCATTCCCGCCCCCTCACAGGGGCCAGGTAGCGGAAACAACAGGTCGGCAGAGCGGTAGTGCCGACAGATGGTGTTCAATTTCCTTCGGGGCCCTGGTGCCGTACGGCATCGGGGCCCCTCGACGCGTTGCACAACGAGGTGAAATGACAGCAGATACTCCACTGAGTGGTCGCCTGGACGACGACGACTACCCCGCGTACACGATGGGCCGGGCCGCCGAGATGCTCGGCACGACTCCCGGCTTCCTCCGGGCCATCGGGGAAGCCCGCCTGATCACTCCGCTGCGCTCGGAGGGTGGGCACCGGAGGTACTCCCGCTACCAACTCAGGATCGCCGCCCGCGCCCGCGAGCTCGTCGACAGGGGAACCCCGGTCGAGGCCGCTTGCCGCATCGTCATCCTCGAGGACCAACTCGAGGAAGCGCAGCGCATCAACGCCGAGTACCGTCGCGCCGCGAACGAGGTGTCCGACACTTCCAGTTCGGGCTGAGCGCGTACGGCCCCACCACGCATGCCCCACCGTGAGCCGCTCAACGGGATCACGGTCGTGCTCCGTGGTGGGCCGCGCGGCGCAACGGAGTTGACGCGCCATGTGGAGGATCACCCGTATGGGGCATTCGCCTCGTCGTCGCCAGGGCGGCCGAGGAGCTACTGGTCGCTCCGGCCGCTTCGCTCGCTGGGATCGGTGCGGAGGTTGGCCGCCAACCGGGTGATGCTCTGGACCGCGAGCTCGGCGAAGTTCGAGCGGGCGACGATCGCGGTGGTCTCCCCTTGCCGGCGGACGCTGCGCAGATCGCGCTGGACCTGGCGCGAGAGCTGCTGGAGCTCGCGTTGGGCGGTGGCGAGTCGCTGCTCGGCGGCGCTGCGGATCCGACGGTGCTCACGTCGGGTGCGGGGGGCGGCCGAAGGGCTCGGTGCGGGCATGTCGGCGCTCGTTTCCGTGTGGTGCGGCTGCGCCACCGTCACGGGGCGGATGCCGACGGCTTCGAAGTAGGTGGCGAGTGAGCCGAGGTCGGCCGTGCCGACCACAGCCGCGACGTATCCGTCCGGACGGACGAGCACCCACTGCTCGGACGACAGTCCGTATGCGCTGTGGACATGGCCGCCGGTGTCGAGGATGTCGCCCCCGCCGCCGATGAGGTGGATGTGCAGGCCAGTGCGCGGCGCCGGTGCCGGGGCGTCGTCGACGTCGTAGCCGAGCAGGGTCCAGTGGGGCCCCTGAAACAAGGTGAACAAGCGCGTGGGGAGGCCACCCGCGCCGGTCACCGGCGCGTCGGGCGCGCGGTCGCCGGCCAGGACGCCGTGGTCGCGGTCCGGACCGGTCATCGACAAGGGCGAGTCCAGGTAGCCGAGATCGAGCTGACTCACCTCGCGGCCCCGGTGGGTGTCTCGGTTCTTGGCCGCTTCGAGCAGCCGCTTGGAGAGGCCGAGGACTGCCTGCGCGATCGGCCGACGCTCCTTCTCGTAGGTCGACAGCAACGATTCCGGAGCGCCGTCGAGCACGGCGGCGAGTTTCCAGCCGAGGTTGTAGGCGTCCTGGACGCTCGTGTTGAGGCCCTGTCCGCCGGTCGGCGGATGGCAGTGTGCCGCGTCCCCGGTCAGGAACACCCGCTCGCGCTGGTAGGTGTCGGCCAGCCGGGCGTTCATCTCGAACGCGGACGCCCAGGACACCGAACGGATCACGACGTCGTTCCGGCCGGTGCGTTCGCGGAAGAACGAGGTCAGCCCCTCGGCCGAAAGGTCGATGTCGACATCGAACGGGATCGGGGCCTGGAGTTGGAACATGTCGGTGCCGTAGAGCGGGCACATCGACACCTGCGCCGCCGTGTCCTCGCCCCAACGGTGCCAGGCGTCCGACGAGACGCCGTCGACCAGTACGTCCGCGACGATCGCCCGGACGCCGAGGGTCTTGCCGGGGAAGCCGATGCCGAGGGCCTTGCGGACGAAGCTCGATCCGCCGTCGGCGCCTATCAGGTACGAGGCCCGCACGGTCCGCTCGCCGTCAGGGGTCGCGATCCGAGCGGTCACGCCGTCGGCGTCCTGGTCGAAGCCGACGAGTTCGTGGCTGTAGTGCGGGGCGTGGCCGAGCTCGGTCAGCCGTTCCCGCAGCCGGCGCTCGGTGAGGAACTGCGGGACGAGCAACGGGATCTGGTACGGCTCGTCCGGCGTCGGATCCGACATCTCGACGACGGCCTTGTCGACCGGCCCCTCGTCGGTGTGGAAGCGCTGGACGGGGTACTCACCCCCGGACGCGACGATCCGGTCGATCACGCCGAGGTCTTCGAACACCTCTTGGCTTCGGGGCTGAATGCCCTTGCCGCGGGAGCCGATGAACGGATGCGCCGCCTTGTCGATCAGCAGGAATCCGACATTCCGGCGGGCGAGGTCGATGGCGAGGGTTAATCCGGCCGCTCCCGTTCCGCAGATGATCACGTCAGTGTCCGGGGTGTGAGTCATGGCTCAGCTCTCCGTCGGCAGTAGGTGTCCGAGCGGTTCAGCACGCTCGACGGCGGCGCACCAAGGTTGGTACGTGGCGCGAACTAAAGTAGTTCGCGCCACGTACCTTTGCAAGTAGAATCGGAGCATGACTTCTCCCAACGACACGCCGCCCTCGGTCGCACCGTCACGCACAGGTGGGGAACCCGGGCCGGTGGACGTGGATGCCCTCGCCCAGCTGTCGTTTCTGGTGCACAACGCCCTGGACGAGATCGCCGGGCAGCACGACTTGTCGATCATCCAGGCGCGACTGCTCGGGGTGCTGCGGGACCGGGAGCCGACGATGAACCAGCTCGGTCGGCTGCTCGGCCTGGACAAGTCCTCGATCAGCGGCCTGGTCGACCGCGCACAGCGTCGCGGCCTGGTCACGCGCACCGTCAGCGTGAACGACCGCCGCGCGTTCCAGGTGTCCATCACCGACGCCGGCCGACAGCTCATCGAACAGCTCGCGGCACAGTTCGCCGAGCGGATCGAGCTGTCCGTCGCGCCGCTCCCGGACGCCGACCGGCAGCGGCTGTCCCAGTTGGCGGCCCAGGTCGTGGCCTCCGACGCCCACCGCCGCGGTATCGACCTGCGCACCACACCCCGCTGACCGGGCCTCGGAGAACCCGCTCCTGTTGGGGGAGGGGGCGGTTCGAACGCCGACGCCTGGCTCTCCGGCGCCGGACCTCCGGGCCGTCCCCTCTTCACTGCGTGTGGATCACCAGCCGATGCCGAGCGTCAGCCCGGTCGGCGGGTTCGCGTTGCCCAGGATCTGCACGGACGACTGGTCGTTGATGTCGTCGTAGGGGAAGGCGTAGGCGCGCCGGTCGAGGCCGACGGTGTGGAGGAAGGCGGCGTAGTCGTTCCTGATGCCTCCGGTGTAGTAGGCGGACGGGGTGTACCAGGCCGAGGTGTCGAGGGCCACGCCCCGGTTGAACGCGGCGCAGAACTCCGCGCCGAGCTGTTTCTCCGGGTCGCTGCCCGAGGCCAGCGCGCCCGCGCAGGCCACGACGTCCGGGGAGGACGGCTTCTGGAGGGCATAGGGACCGGCGCCGTTCTTGGTGAAGGTGAGCGTGGTCCCGGAGACACCGCCGGTGAAGGTCTCACCGAGCCGGGTCAGCCTGAACGGGTGCGTGGAGTAGTAGGACCAGGTCTGGTCGATGGTCGACTGGAGGTAGTTCGCCTGGAAGCCTCCTGCGAGGAAGAGGTCGGAGGAGCGCGGCGCGATGATCCGGTAGGTGTTCTGCAGCGGCTTGAAGGCCGCGCCCACCGAGGCGGCGTACTGGGACGTCACCTGGGCGCGGGTCAGTGTGATGCCCCGTGTGGTGTCGTAGCCGCTCGACGTCTGCGTCAGACGTGAGGTCATCGGGAAGCCGAACTGGTCGACCTGGGTGGTGTTGCCGCCGAAGGCCACCTGCCCGAAGACGTACGTGTACTCGTACCAGTCGTAGTAGACGTCGGTGTTGGGGTCGTTCGGATTGCGCAGGTCGGGGCCGCCCCAGCCCTGGTCGTCCGGGGAGACCGGGATGTACAGCGGGGAGCCGAGGGAGACGTAGATCCGCCCGCCGCGGATCGACGTCGGCGAAGGCACCGAACCGCCCGACTGGGCGAGCGTGAACGACATGTTGGGGTAGTTCACGCCGTTCTTGGTCAGGTGTCCGGGCGCGTTCGCGTCCAGGTGGTTGATGTGGGTCATGGTTCCGTCGGCCTTCATGTACGACCACTGACCGGGCGTCACCTGGCCGAGCACGGTGACGTGGATCTGTGCGTCGGTGTACGTGCCACGGGTGTTGTTCTGGAAGATGATCGGGAAGCTGCCGCCCCCGCCCCCTCCGCCGCCGACGGAGTAGGTGAGGGGCATGCGAGAAGCGCGGCAGTTCGCGGATGTGCCGAGCGGACGCCGCCGTGAGTAGTGGGTTCAGGAGCGGCCGAGGGGAGTCGGGCGGGTGAGTACCACGCCCAGCAGGGACGCCTGGGGGACGTAACCGAAGTGGCGGGAGTCCTGGGTGCGGGCGGCGTCGCCCCGGACGATCAGGGAACCGGGCGGCACCAGTCCGCCGTCCGGGGCCCCGACGATCTCGCGTACGTCGGGCGGCACGGCATCGCCGGGCAGGGCGGAGACCCGCTTGACCAGCCAGGCCGGCGCGCCGTCGCCGAACGGGACGGGGTTGCGGAAGACCACCGCGTCGCCGCGCCGCACGCGCGTGGTGCGGCGGACCAGCAGCCGGTCGCCGTCCGCGAAGGCAGGGGTCATGCTCGACCCGGTGACCCTGATGAGGGCGAGGCGTGAACGCAGTACGCGTACGGACAGGAGCAGCATGCCCGCGCCCGCTGCCATCGCCACCGTCGTCCGCCCCGCCCCCGTCATGTGTCCGCCTTCCGTTCCGGGCGGCTCATGTGGCCGCCTCCGTGGTTCTGCCCCGGTCGCCGCGCTCGGCGTAGCCCGCCGCCTGCAGGCCGAACAGCCGGGCGTAGTGCCCGCCGCCCAGGGCCATGAGCTCGTCGTGGAAGCCGAGTTCGGCGATCCGGCCGTCCACCAGCACGGCGATCGCGTCGGCCTCGCGCAGGGCGCCGGGCCGGTGTGAGACCAACAGCGCGGTTCGTCCAAGGCGGTGGCGACTGAGCGTGCGGTGCACCTCGTGCTCGGCCTCCGGGTCCAGGCCCGAGCTGGGCTCGTCCAGGATCAGCAGATCGGCGTCGCCGCGCATCAACGAGCGGGCCAGCGCCACCCGTTGCCACTGGCCGCCGGAAAGGGTGACCCCGGGGGTGCCGTCCTCCTCGTCGAGGTGGACCCGGCTGAGCTGGGTCTCGTACCCGTCGGGGAGGCCGCGCAGGGTCGCGTCGATGCCGGCGAGCCGCGCGCTGTCGCGGATGCGCTCCAGGTCCTCGCGGTACGGCAGATCGCCGATGCCGATGTTCTCGGCCGCCGAGAGGTCGTACGTCATGTAGTCCTGGAACGTGACGCCGATCCGGCGGCGCAGCTCGGCCACGTCCATGGTCCGGATGTCGGTGCCGTCCCAGAGGATCGCGCCGCGTTCGGGGTCGTAGAACCGGCAGAGCAGCTTGATGAGGGTGCTCTTGCCGGCGCCGTTGCGGCCCACCAGGCCCATCGCGGTGCCCGCCGGGACGGTCAGGTTCACCCCGCGCAGCACCCAGGGGCCGGAGGCGTCGTAGCGGAACCAGACGTCGCGCAGTTCGATTCGTCCGGTGAGGGTCGGTGCGGGGGCCTCACCCCGGGGCAGGTCGTCGGGGGTGTCGAGCAGGTCGAGATAGTGGCCGAAGAGCCGCACGCCCTCCGCGGCCGATCCGGCCTGGAGCACGATCCCGGTGAACGCCCCCTGCACTCCCGCGGCGGCGGCGATGAACAGCGTCACATCACCGATCGTGAATCTGCCGTGGGCCGCGCCCGCGACCACCACGACCGTACCGAGCCCGGCGACCAGGGCGTTGAGCGCGGCGAAAGCCGACTGCACGAGGGCGCCACGCCGGGCCACCGCGAGTTCGGCCTCGGTGGCGTCGTTCAGCGCGCGGATCAGCCGGCCGTGCAGGAAGCCGCCGAGGCCGAACAGCCGGATCTCCTTGGCGGCGCGGGGGTCGGTCAGCAGCGAGCGGTAGAAGAGGTGGCGGCGCAGCCGGGCGGAGGTCAACTCCCAGACCACCACCTGGCGGCGGGCCAGCGACAGCCGGGCCAGCAGTGCGGCGGCGCCGACCAGGAACAAAAGGCCCACCATCGGGGGCCAGACGGCGAGCAGGGCGCCCGTGAAGCCGCTGAGCGCGGCCACCGAACGCACCGCCTCCTGGGTGAACATGGTGACGTTGTGCGGCGCGTCCTCCGAGGCCTGCTGGGCGAGCCGCAGCCGGTCGTGGAACGCGGGATCCTCGAACCGCCGCAGTCCCCGGAACTCGTCGACCTTGGCGAACAGGGTCCGTTCGACTTCGACGACGAGCCGTCTGCGCACCAACTCGTCCAGATATGCGGCCAGTTGAAGAAGGACGGCGGAGAGGGCGCCCAGCGCGGCCGTGGCGATGCCGAGGCTGACGGCGTGCCGCGCGTCGGCGTGTGCACCGCGGCCGAGTTCGTCGAAGAGCAGCTTGGCGAGCCAGGCGGCGGCGGCCGGCGTCACGCCGACTCCCACGGTCACCCCGAACAGCAGGGAGGCGCCGACGGGTGTGGCGCGGAACTGGAGGGCGACCGCCGCCCACGCGGCGCGGGCCCGCAGCCGGTTCCCCGGAGGTGAAGCGGCCTCCGGGGAACCGGCAGGTGGGTCGGAGTGCGTCATCAGCAGGTGTTGCTGCGCTTGGTGCACACGCCGTTACAGGCGAATCGGTACTGGTGTCCGCCCTTGCAGTAACAGAGCTGACCCACCTCGGGGACGCATGCCCCCGCGCGCTGCTCGTCGAGTACGAGCCGCAGCAGTCGGTCGCCCATCGTGCCGATCATTCGCCTCATGACTACCTCCTGGTCGTGCGACGTGATGTGACGGGATGGGATGGGGCTGGGTCAGCAGGTGCCGGACTTCACACAGGGGCCGTTGCAGCTGAAGACGTACCGGACGTGGTTCGTGCACTTGCAGAAAGTGCCGTGCTCCGGGACACAGGCGCCGGCCCGGTCCTCCTTCAGCAGCATGCCCAGCAACTTGTCGCCCATCGTGCCGATCACACGGGTCATCACGGACCTCCCTCGTAGGGTGAAGACCGGACCAGGGGTAAGGTCCGGCCGGAGCAGAAGTTATGTTGCGATGCCAATTGAGCGCAAGAGTGCGGAAGTTGACGGATTGCTTCCAGTTTCGCCTGGGAAGATGTGGGCGAAAGTGGCCACTGTTGCTCATGTCGACTTGGGGCTACATTGCCTCTGGTCCAGTCGTCCCGGGAGGTGAGAGCTGCTCGTGGCCTATGCCCTGCTTGCCGTCAGACTCCTCGTCGGCATCGTGTTCGCGGCGTCCGCGACCGGAAAACTACGAGGCGCCGCGGCCTTCCGCGGCTTCGAGGAATCCGCCCGTTCCATGGGCGTTCCGGCCCGCCTGAGCCGCCTCGTGGCGGTGGCCGTGGTCGTGGGGGAGTGCGCCGCGGTGGTGCTGCTCGCCCTGGGGCCCGGCGGCGCGCCCGGCTTCGTCCTGACCCTGCTGCTGCTCGCAGCGTTCACCACCGGAATCGTCCGTACGGTCCGCAGCGGAACCAAGGCGTCCTGCGCCTGCTTCGGCGCTTCCACCGCGCCGATCGGCCGCCGCCACGTGGTGCGGAACACCGTGCTGCTCACCCTGGCCGCGTTCGGCCTGGCCGCCGCCCTCGCGGGGACACCGGCGCCGACCCAGGCGGCGGGCGTGCTGATCGCGGCGTTCGGCGCGCTGGTGGGCGCCCTGCTCGTGATCTTCACGGACGAGCTGGGCACGCTGTTCGACGACGGCGCCCCACGCACCTCGGGACGCGTCCGCGGATCAGCCCCGTAGGCGACCCGAGCAGGCGAACCGGTAGGCGACAACCCTCCTGACTTCCCGGGTGGTTGATGTTCACGCACCACCGTGGCGGCCACCGCGACGCACCCGTCGCAGCCGCCGCAGCACCACGGCGCGCGGCACACCCGTGCGGCGTCGCGCCGTCGCATCCCGCGATCCGATGGGCGGACACCCCGCCCCACGATGACACGAGACTCCGGAGTCACCCATGCCCTTTCTGGTCACCGCCGTCGTCCTCATCGCCGTGCTCTGTCTGCTGAACCTGCTGCTCACCTTCGGCGTCATACGCAAACTCCGCGCCCAGGCCGACGAGAAGGCCGACCGGGTGGCGGACGGCCTGATCATCCCGGCCGGCTCCGCCGTTCCCCGCTTCTCCGCCGTCACCACCGCCGGTGAGCGGATCACCCGCGAGGGCCTCGGCGAGACCATGCTGGGCTTCTTCTCGCCCGACTGCCGGGCCTGCAAGGAGCGGCTGCCGCTCTTCGTGGAGCAGGCGCGCACCACGGCCCGCGCGACCGGTCGCAGCGTCCTCGCCGTCGTGCACGGCACCGACGAGGAGGCCCGCGAGCAGGTGGCGGCGCTGTCCGAGGTCGCCCACGTCGTGGTCGAGCCGGGCGACGGGCCGCTCGGCGAGGCCTTCGACATCACCGGGTACCCGGTCTTCGGCCTGATCACCGTCGACGGCACCCTCAGCGCCACCGCCTTCGACCCCGGCCGCCTGCCGGCCCCCTCGAAGGCCACGGTCTGACCCCGGGCACCGCCCCGGGTCAGGACGGACCGTCGGGCCTCGCCGCGGCGACCAGGCTCGGCTGGAGCCGGCGGGCGGCGTCGAGGTGGTCGGCGGTCCAGATGATGCGGACGGCCGTGTCCGTGGCCTGCCCGTGCTCGTCGCTGAGGTCGCGGCGGAGGGATTCGACCAGCTGTGCCTCGGCCGCGGGGTTGCGCGGCAGCGGATCCCGGACGGAGGCGTTGTGCCCGAGACCGGCCGCCAGATCCTGGTACCAGCCGGAGATCTGACCGGCGGCGCTCAGCAGGACGAGGCCGGCTTCCGCCCGGTTCGGCTCGCTGTCCGGTTCGCAGGCGCGCCGCCACAGCCCCAGGACCGCGTCCGCCGCGAGGCGCAGCCCCACGATGCCGGTCACCAGGGTGGTCATGTCGGCCAGGGGAACCGGTTTGGCGCCGCGTTCGGCCAGATAGCTGCGGAACGCGTCGTCGAGCCTGCGCGCGGCCGCGGCCGCTTCGACGCCCTCCCGCAGCGCGGCCTCGACAGACGTGGGCGTGGGGGCGGTGCCGCAGTGG
The DNA here is from genome assembly GCF_019091445.1 of Streptomyces sp. GbtcB7. Taxonomy (NCBI): domain Bacteria; kingdom Bacillati; phylum Actinomycetota; class Actinomycetes; order Kitasatosporales; family Streptomycetaceae; genus Streptomyces; species Streptomyces sp. GbtcB7. The sequence goes on along the minus strand of NZ_JAGXJM010000015.1, from coordinate 111,927 downwards.
CCGACGGCGTACTGTACCGCGCCCGCCAGATACCGGGCGCTGTCCGTGTACGCCTCGGCGAGCGCCCGGTCGACGGCTGCCGTGGCGCCGCGCGGCCAGAAGAACAGGCCCACCAGCACGCTCACCGCGCAGCCGATGGCGATGTCCTGGATCCGCAGCAGCACGATGTGCCAGTCGGGGTCCTGGCCGATGTTGAACAGGATGACGAGGGTGATGGTGAAGGACGCCTGGCCGGCGGCGAAGGAGATGGCGGCGGGGGCGATACCGGCAAGGAGCACGGCGAGGGGCAGCAGGAACCAGAGCGCCGTGCCGTGGTGGCCGATCAGCTGCAGCAGCCCGGTGCCGATGATCGAACCCGCGAGGGTGCCGCCCAGGGCGCGGACCGCGTTCTGCCCGGTGTTGAGGGCGTTCGAGCGCAGCACGGACAGGGTTCCCAGGAGCACCCAGAACGAGTGCTGGACGCTGGTCACGTTGGCGAGGCCGACCGCGATGCCGAGGCCGAGTGCGCCGCGCAGGCTGTTGTGCAGCCAGACGGACCCCGGCTGAAGGTGGGCGGCGGCTCGCTCGCGCGCCGCCGCCAGCGGTCGGGTCACGGCGTCGGGCTCGCGGCCCAGCAGGCGTTCGAACCAGCTGCGGCGTTCGGCGGCCGCGGCCAGGGCCACGTTGTCCGCGATCTGCAGCGTCGCGAAACCCAGCTCCTGCGCGCGGAACGAAAGGTCCAGCGCTCCGATGACGGGGTGCACCTGTGAGGGTGTGCCGGCGCCGCCCCGGCGCACGGGCAGCCGGGTGGTGGCGTTGCGCTCCATGTCGGCCATGGCCTTGCGCAGACTCTCCGAGGCTGCGTGCAGTTCGTCCGGTGAGCCGCGCGGGGCGTCGAGCAGCGCGGCCACCTCGTCGAGTACGGCCGCGGCGGCCCGGCGTACGGACCGGGCGGCGATGTCGCAGGCCGGTCGACCGTCGAGCGGGGGCGCGCTGTCGGCGAGGATGCTGCTGAGCCAGGTCAGTTCGTCGACCAGGCGGACGAGGGCGCGCGAGCTGGTGGACAGGCCGGTGGGGCGGTACGGGGTGGCGTCGAAGACGGTGCGCAGCTCGGCCGCCGCGGCGGCGGCCTCGTCGGCTCTGGTACGGCACTGACCGGTGCTCGGCGCGGCAGGCCCGCCCGCCAGGAGGGACGCGTCGGTGCGCAGTTGCTCGGCGGCCGCACAGCACACTCGTGCGGCCGGTGCGCTGAGGGGGTCCCCGCTGGGACGGGGCCACAGCAGGGTGACCGCGAGCATGGAGGCGGCTGCCGCGAGGCCCGCTCCCGCGAGCCGGGCGGGCAGCTCCGCGAACGGGACGGGCGAGGTCACCGGGAGGATGAAGGCCAGCAACAGTGCGGTCGAGGCGCCCGCGAGGACGGAGCTGACCACCCCGGAGAACAGCACCAGGAAACCGATGACGACCATGGCGGTGACCGCGAGCCAGGTCTTGTCGGCCACGAGCGTACCCAGACAGATCAGGACGGCCCAGGCCACCGCGAGGCCGAGGTGGGCGCGTAGCCGCTGCACCATCGGACCGGTGAAATCCACGAGCAGCAGCATCGAGAACGCACCGAACGCGGCGAAGGTCGCCATCGTCGGTGACCCGATGACCTGGCTGCACAGGGCGAACAGCGCGGGCATGACGAGCGCCGTCCGCCCGGCACGCCGGGTCGCCGCCAGCTCGGGATCGCGGTCGCGCAGCCACGACGCGACCGACGCGGGACGGATTCGACTGGATGTCCGCACGTGCCCGGCCACCTCCTGTCGACAGGTCTACGCCCCACCGAGTGTGACGTCTCTTCCGGAGCGACGTCACCCGAACACGATCTCTGCTCATGATCCACCCAGGCGGCGCGCCCGCACCCGGCCGGGGCGTGCCCGCACAGGGCCCCGTCACGCCCCGAGCAGTGCTCCCCGGCGCAGCTCGGCCTGCCGTTCGGCGCACAGAGCGCCCACGCGACGGGTGCGGAGGTCACCGTCCTGCCGAGGTGGCGGTCAGCCGGCGAACGCCTCGTTCAGGCGGACGTTGTAGCCGTCCTCTTCCATGAGGACGACGGTGACGCCGAACGGGGAGGGATGGTCCAGTTCGAGCGGGATGAAGGAGTAGTCGACCGCGGCCTGGACGGGAAGGACCAACTCGCCGTCCGGCTGTGGCTCGACGGCGGGCTGCCATGCGGGCTCGGCCGACCCCCGACCTTCGGGGGAGTGGGCCGGGGGTTGTTCGGTGTAGGGGAACTGGTGCAGCACATGGCCGTCCTTCGTGGCGCGCACCATGTTCAGACACGGCACCGGGCCGGTGACCGGCAACTGGCAGGCGGTGGCGACGTCGTGGGTCTCCCAGGCGAGAACGACCTCGTCGGCGCCGGCCGCCGCGGCGATGTTCGCGAGCTCGGCGATGCCGGTGAGCGCGTCCTTGCCGGGCTCGGTCGGCCGCACCCAGATCAGGCCGACCAACTCGCCGCGCACCAGCGGCATGATGACCGGCCGTGGCACGGCGCCCTCGGCGAGCCCCGCGGAGTACGCGCTCTTCATCGACTCCACCAGCGCGTCCCACGTCTGTGCATCCATGAACTCACCCTCGTCGCCCGCCTGTGTCCGATCAGGCTGACCCTGTCATGCGGGCCGTGCCCTCCGCCAGCGGCTCGGACCGGTCAGGCGGGCGCTCCGGCCAGGACTTCCACCTTGCCGGTGTCGAGCGAGTAGTAGGCGCCGACCACGGCGAGGGCACCCTTCTTCACGAGGGGGGCCAGGTCCTGATTGGAGCGCAGGTCGGCGGCGGTCAGCGTGACCTGCGCGCGGGCCATGGAATCCACCGGATCGGCACCGCCCACACGGACCGCCTGCTTGTACGCCGGACGCAGGGCCTTGGCGATCGCCTCCAGATTGCCGGGCAGCGGTTTGCCGTCACGGATGGACTTGTACGCCGCCTCGATGGCGCCGCAGCGTTGATGCCCGAGCACCACGATGAGCGGAGTGCCGCTCGTCATGGGCCCGTACTCCACGGAACCGGTGACCACCGGACCGATGGCCTCCCCGCCCGTGCGCATCACGTACAGGTCACCCAGCCCGGTGTCGAAGAGGAGTTCGGGCGGTACCCGGGAGTCGATGCAGGAGAGGATCGCCCCGAAGGGTTCCTGCTTCTCGGCCACGAACTGACGCCGGTCCGGATCCCGGTCGGGATGTCGAAGATCGCCGCTCACCCAGCGCTTGTTGCCTTCCATCAGTCTGGTGAACGCCGCGGCGGGCGTGGTCGGCGGCGGTTCCGGCGGAGCGCTGGTCGCCGACGAGGCGGCGCTCGTCGGCGAACACCCCGCAAGCGTGACCGTGGCGGCCACGAGACCGCCGACGAGAAGAACTCTGCGATCGGGATGTCCCGCTCTGTCCATCAGCCCTGACCTCTCAGTCCACCGAGACGTCTCCGTACGTCTTGACCAGGGGCGAGTGTGCAGTGCGGTGAGGGAACAGGATGGGAGGCACACGCGGGCGCGGGCCACTCTGCCACCGATGGCCCACGACCCGGAGCCCTGGAACGGTCTGTGGCGGAGCGTCACAGCCGGCAGGTCAGATGCCCATCGACGCCATCTCGATCGCCGACCGGTAGTTCGCTGCCGCGGTCACCACGCAGGCCCGATAGGTCCGGTTGTCCTTCACGACGAGGAAGTAGTCCTTGAGGTTCTTCCAGTAGCTGAGCAGGTAGCCGATGCCCGGGAGGAAGCCGGGCGGCCGGGGTACCAGCGCGAAGGCCTCGGAACACCGGAGGATTTCGCCGGTCGCCTGGGAGAGGACGTCGGCGACGTCGGGGTTCATGTTCCAGCCGGCGGCCAGATCGGCGTTCCAGATGGAGGCGGCCACCTCCCGCAGGTGGGCCTCCTCCTCCGGGGAGATGTCGCTCTGGCCGAGGGCGTGCACGGCTGCCGGGGGTGTCGCGGCCTGGGAAGGTCCGGCGGCGGCCGAGGCCGCCGTGCCCGAGACTCCGAGAAGAAGTGCGGCTGTTGTGGCCGCCGCCACCGTGTACGTGGCCCGTCTGCCGCCCATGCCGATCGGTCCCCTCTGCGGATGCGCCCGGGGCCTGCCGCCCGGGCAGGGCCGACGCTGTCATGTGCCGTACATACGGGTCAACGGCGACAATCTGCCAACCGCGGCCGACGGTTGCTTCTTGACGACGGCGCACCAGGACGCCGCCCGAGACCCCGTCGTACGGCGGCAGGTAGGCATCCGTCGGGGCACGCGGGGCACCATGATGGTGGCGGGAACCACCCGTGCGGGCGACGACGTACGTCCGCCCTGGACGATCCACCCCGAATTCACGGTGTTCCGAGAGGGGCATGGACGGGAGTGGCCCGGTTCACATGGCATAACGGGGGCGTCACCGACAGCATGGTCCTCGTCACCGGCAGGCCGAAGGGATCCAGGATGTTCCGCAAGGTGCTGGTCGCCAACCGCGGCGAGATTGCGATTCGCGCGTTCCGCGCTGGCTATGAACTGGGCGCGCGAACCGTGGCTGTCTTCCCTCACGAGGACCGCAACTCGCTGCACCGGCTGAAGGCCGACGAGGCCTACGAGATCGGCGAGCCGGGGCACCCGGTGCGGGCCTATCTCTCCGTGGAGGAGGTCGTCCGTGCCGCACGCAAGGCGGGTGCGGACGCCGTCTACCCGGGCTACGGGTTTCTGTCCGAGAACCCGGAACTGGCGCGCGCCTGCGAGGAGGCGGGCATCACGTTCGTCGGCCCGGACGCCGCCACGCTCGAGCTGACGGGAAACAAGGCCCGCGCCGTGGCGGCCGCCCGGGCGGCCGGCGTGCCGGTCCTCAGCTCCTCGGCGCCCTCCACCGACGTCGACGAACTGGTCCGCGCCGCCGAGGACGTCGGCTTTCCCGTGTTCGTCAAGGCGGTCGCGGGCGGCGGAGGGCGCGGTATGCGGCGGGTCGAGGACCCGGCCACACTGCGTGAGTCCATCGAGGCGGCCTCCCGCGAGGCGACGTCGGCGTTCGGCGACCCCACCGTCTTCCTGGAGAAGGCCGTCGTCGATCCGCGCCACATCGAGGTGCAGATCCTCGCCGACGGACAGGGCAACGTCATCCACCTGTTCGAGCGTGACTGCTCGGTGCAGCGCCGCCACCAGAAGGTGATCGAGCTGGCGCCCGCGCCGAACCTCGATCCGGTACTGCGGGACCGGATCTGCGCCGACGCGGTGCGGTTCGCCCGCGAGATCGGCTACCGCAACGCCGGCACCGTGGAGTTCCTCCTCGACCGCGACGGCAACCACGTCTTCATCGAGATGAACCCGCGCATCCAGGTGGAACACACGGTCACGGAGGAGGTCACCGACGTCGACCTCGTACAGGCCCAGCTGCGCATCGCCTCGGGCGAGTCGCTGGCGGATCTCGGGCTCTCCCAGGAGACGGTCACCCTGCGCGGTGCCGCCCTCCAGTGCCGTATCACCACCGAGGATCCGGCGAACGGCTTCCGCCCGGACACCGGCCGGATCAGCGCCTACCGTTCGCCGGGCGGCTCGGGTATCCGTCTGGACGGCGGTACCACCCACGCGGGTACGGAGATCAGCGCGCACTTCGACTCGATGCTGGTCAAGCTCACCTGCCGGGGCCGGGACTTCAAGTCCGCGATCGGCCGCGCCCGGCGTGCCGTGGCCGAGTTCCGCATCCGGGGCGTCGCCACGAACATCCCGTTCCTCCAAGCCGTACTGGACGACCCCGACTTCCAGGCCGGGCGGGTCACGACATCGTTCATCGAACAGCGGCCGCACCTGCTCACCGCCCGCCACTCCGCCGACCGCGGCACCAAGCTGCTCACCTACCTCGCCGACGTCACGGTGAACAAGCCGCACGGCGAACGGCCCGAGCTGATCGACCCCGTCACCAAGCTGCCGCCGCTGCCCGCCGGTGAGCCGCCCGCGGGTTCCCGGCAGCGTCTCGTCGAACTCGGCCCGGAAGGCTTCGCCCGGCAGCTGCGCGAGTCGCCGACCATCGGCGTCACCGACACCACCTTCCGCGACGCCCACCAGTCCCTGCTCGCCACCCGGGTACGCACCAAGGACCTCCTCGCCGTCGCCCCGGCCGTGGCCCGGACCCTGCCCGAGCTGCTGTCCCTGGAATGCTGGGGCGGCGCCACCTACGACGTCGCCCTGCGCTTCCTCGCCGAGGACCCCTGGGAACGCCTGGCGGCCCTGCGCGAGGCCGTGCCCAACATCTGCCTCCAGATGCTGCTGCGCGGCCGCAACACCGTCGGCTACACGCCCTACCCGACCGAGGTGACCGACGCTTTCGTCCAGGAGGCCGCGGCCACCGGCATCGACATCTTCCGCATCTTCGACGCGCTGAACGACGTCGGCCAGATGCGCCCGGCCATCGATGCCGTACGGGAGACCGGGACGGCGATCGCCGAGGTCGCCCTGTGCTACACCTCCGACCTGTCCGACCCGTCGGAGCGGCTGTACACCCTGGACTACTACCTCCGCCTCGCGGAGCAGATCGTGGCCGCGGGCGCACACGTCCTGGCCGTCAAGGACATGGCCGGTCTGCTGCGGGCACCCGCCGCGGCCACGCTCGTGTCGGCGTTGCGCCGCGAGTTCGACCTGCCGGTGCACCTGCACACCCACGACACCGCGGGCGGTCAGCTCGCCACCTACCTCGCCGCGATCCAGGCCGGCGCCGACGCGGTGGACGGCGCGGTCGCCTCCATGGCGGGCACCACCTCGCAGCCGTCGCTGTCGGCGATCGTCGCCGCCACGGACCACTCCGACCGGCCCACCGGCCTGGACCTGGGGGCCGTCGGTGACCTGGAGCCGTACTGGGAGAGCGTCCGCAGGATCTACGCGCCCTTCGAGGCGGGCCTGGCCTCGCCGACCGGACGCGTCTACCACCACGAGATCCCCGGCGGCCAGCTGTCCAACCTGCGCACCCAGGCGGTCGCCCTCGGCCTCGGCGATCGCTTCGAGGACATCGAGGCGATGTACGAGGCGGCGGACCGTATCCTGGGCCACCTGGTCAAGGTCACCCCTTCCTCCAAGGTCGTCGGTGACCTCGCCCTGCACCTGGTGGGTGCCGGGGTGGCGCCGGAGGACTTCGAGGCGACACCGGACAGGTTCGACATCCCCGACTCCGTCATCGGCTTCCTGCGCGGCGAACTGGGCACTCCGCCCGGCGGCTGGCCGGAGCCGTTCCGCACCAAGGCGCTTCAAGGCCGCGCAGAGGCCAAGCCCGTACCGGAGCTGAGCGCCGAGGACCGTACGGGCCTGGAGAAGTCCCGGCGTTCGACCCTCAACCGGCTGCTGTTCCCCGGGCCGACGCGCGACTTCGACACCCGCCGCCAGGCCTACGGTGACACCAGCGTGCTGGACAGCAAGGACTTCTTCTACGGGCTGCGCCCCGCCAAGGAGTACTCCGTCGACCTCGAGCCCGGTGTGCGGCTCCTCATCGAGCTCCAGGCCATCGGTGAGGCGGACGAGCGCGGCATGCGCACCGTGATGTCCTCCCTGAACGGCCAACTGCGGCCGATCCAGGTCCGTGACAACGCGGCGGCTTCCGACGTACCGGTGACCGAGAAGGCCGACAGGGCCAACCCCGGACACGTGGCGGCGCCGTTCGCCGGTGTGGTGACGCTCGCGGTCGCCGAGGGCGACGAGGTGGAGGCCGGTGCGACCGTGGCCACCATCGAGGCGATGAAGATGGAAGCCTCCATCACCGCCCCGAAGGCCGGCCGGGTGACCAGGCTGGCCATCAACCGGATCCAGCAGGTGGAAGGCGGCGACCTGCTCATCGAGGTCGGCTGAGGCTTGTCACTGAGCACGCGTGCACCGAGCACGCGTGTGCCGTCAGGACCGACCTGCGGCCGCCCGCCTGATCTTCGACAGGCGGGCGGCGAGCGGGTGCTACGGCGCCGCGGCGCCGAGTGCGACGGTGCCGCGTGCGCGGGGCGCCACGGTGTCGCGGCCGGTCGTGTGCCGACGCCAGAGGCCGTCGCCGACCATGCTCGGTCCGTGGACGAGTGGCTGTGCCACCTCGAACGCCATCGCGGAGACCTCGTCGGCCGGCGGTGGGTGGCACGGAAGGTGCCGGTGCGGCAGTGGTCGGGGACCAGGTAGGCGAGCTTGTCGTCGTCCGGGTTGACGGGGCCGCCGTCGGAACAGGCCCAGGAATGCCCCGCGACCCACTGCCGCGTCGAGGCGAAGTCCGCGGTGAAGACGACGTCGGACACCCGCGGCCTTCTTGATGTCGGCTTGAGCGCGATGCATGCTCGTTCAACCTCGACCAGCAGGGAAACAACTCTTCGGAGTGAACGAGGTCCCGGCTGCACTCGGCACCGAGCCGTCGCCCGACATGAGGCCAACTGCCAAACCGCTACGGCAGGTTGGAGCAGCTCACGGAATGATGCCTCGGGTGGACCCGATGAATGACACACAGGACCGGCCCCGAACGGGCTGGGGAGTACTCACCCAACGGGACTTTCGCCTGCTCTGGGTAACGCCCACTGATGATCGCGTGCGATCTGGTGGCCGGCGCGGCGCTGTTGAGCGTTCCGGCGGCGGCGTGGCTCGACGCGCTCACCCTTCAGCACCTGGTCGTCGTCGCGCTGATCTGCGGCACCGCGGCGGTGTGCTTCAACACCGCCTACCACTCGTACATCCCGATCGTGCTCGACGGCCGTAACCTCTTGGAGGGTAACGCCAAACTGCAGGGCAGCGAAGCCGCCGTCCAGGTGGCCGGGCTCCTGGCCGACGCCGTGACGTTCCTGATCTCCGTGGGCTGCCTGAAGCGGATGAGGGTGGTCGAGCCGGAGCATGCTCCCGGCGAGGAACGCCCCCCTCTCCGACGGCAGATCGTCGAAGGGCTCCGTTTCGTGGGCCGGGACCCGTACCTGCGGCCGATGGTCACCTGGGGTGCCGCGATCAGCATGGCGCTGATGGGCTACCAAGCGGTGCAGGTCGTGTTCCTGGTTCGCACCGTCGGACTGAATCCGGCCATGGTCGGGCTGTTGTTGACCAGCGGCAGTGCCGGCGGCATCGTGGGCGCGCTGCTGGCCAACGGGTTCAGTCGGCGGTTCGGCACCGCGCGCGGGCTGCTTCTCCTGCAGGGCGCCACCGCCCCGTTCGCGCTGCTGATGCCGATGACGACGGCGGGGCCGGAGCTACTGCTGTTCGCGACAGGCGGCTTCTTCGTCGGAATCGGCATCTCCGTGGCCAACATCGTGGTCGGCAGCTTCCGGCAGACCTACTGCCCGTGGGCGCGGGCGAGGCGCATGTGTGTACACCCATGCCGCCCGGCTGACCGGAGACCGCGGCGTCGCGGCCCGGACGCCGAGTCGTACGAACCGTTCGCACGTACGAGCCGTTGGAGCCGTTCGCACCGTACGGGCTGTTGGAGCCGTTCGAGCCGTCGGAGGGGGACGGCCTGCGGTCCTGGTTCTACGGCATCGTCACCAACGTCCTGCGCAACACGCGCCGCGCCGCCCGCTGACCGTCACCTGCGGCGGGTGGCCTGCCGAAGTCAGTGGCGTCAGGTCTGTGGGACGTCCTTGACGAACACGATCCCGTCGCTGTCCGCCAAGTGGGCCGGGTCCAGCGGGGAGTAGCCGAACCACGGGGACACGCGGGGCGCGGGCGGCGTGTCGCCGAGGGCGGTGGCCAGCCGCGGGGCGTCGATGACGCAGCGGTCCTCCGGGAGTGCGTACAGGAGTCCTTCGACGGTGTCCGGCGGCGGGGTGTCCACTCCCTGGTGCCGGATCGTACCGAGGGCCGTGGCCACGAAGGCGTACTCCTCGCCGAGCTGGGCACTCACCAGCGCACCGGCGCTCCACCACTCCAGCGGCATCCCACCCATCCGCATCGTGCTCTTGACCCGCTGGAGATGGCCGTTGTGGGCGTGGATGAGTGCCGGGCCCCGTTCGGCGAGAGCGAGGAGGTTGTGGGCCATCATCTGGTCCCGCAGGCCCACCAGCCGGGTCATACGGCTCGGTGAGGTGTGAGCCATCCAGTAGTGGTATCGCAGCAGGCCGGTGGCGGTGCGCCCGTACAGGCGCGCCCGGTCCCAGTCGTCCCGCGGGGTCGCCCTGATCAGGTGTGGCGCCTGCGTGTCGAGCAGCGCCACCAGATCGTCGGCGAGCAGCCGCAGCCGGCCGGCCTCGGCCGACTGCCCCACGGACTGGGCCGGGTCCATCATCGCGGCGGGGTCGGTCCATCGGTCGTCGGCGCCGAGCAGGCGGTCGAGCGTTTCCCCGGTGCAGGGGAGCAGGTCCGCGTCCACCCGGGTCGAGAGGTAGCCGTGGAGTGCGGTGAGGGCCTGCCGGGGGCTCGCGGCGCCGGTGATCTCCAGCGGGCCGTCGAAACCGGCGAAGCGGAGCCGTTCCGGCGCGGGTCGGCCGTCGTTGTAGGCCCGTATCCAGCGCACGAGTTCGCGGTTGGCCGCGGAGGTGCCCCAGCCGTGGCTGAATCCGTGCTCCATGACCTCGTCGAGAGTGCCCGTGCCCGAAGTGACGTAGTCGTCCACGACCAGGCCCATCATGCAGTCGCTCTCGATCGCGATCGTCCGGTAGCCCTCCTGCTCGACGAGCTGCCGGAAGAGCTCGTTGCGCAGGTCGAGCAGAGTGTCCTCGCCGTGGGTGGGCTCGCCCAGGGCGAGCAGCCGAGGCCGGGCCGGGAGCAGCCTCATGACGGCGGCAGCCTCGACGGCATGGGCGGTGTACTTGATGTCAGTCGCCATGCCTTCAACGGTATCGTTGAACCTTCGGTTGAAACTTTCCCGCGATATCGTCGGTCTCATGGGGCGAAACCTTCAAAGCGGTGAGCGGCTCAGGCCGGTTGATCTGGCGCGCGGGCACCGTCTGTCCACGCAGGCGGTCAGGAACTACGAGGCGGCCGGCATCCTTCCGGCCGCCGGCCGCACTCCCCACGGGCACCGCACCTACACCTCGCTGCACGCCGGGGCCCTGCGCGCGTTCCTCGCCCTGGTGCCCGGCCACGGCCACCAGACGGCGACGTCGATCATGCGTGCGATGAACCAGGGCGCGGTCGACGAGGCGTTGCGCCTCGTCGACGAGAGCCACGCCCAGCTCCTCGACGACAGGCGGACCCTCCAGGCCGTGGAGCGCGCCCTCCGCGGCCTGGAGCCCACTGCGGCGTCCGAGCCCAACGCGGTGTCCGGGCCTGCCGGCAGGTTCATCGGGCCGCTGGCAGGGGAGCTCGGCATCCGGCCCGCGACGCTGCGCAAGTGGGAGCGCGCCGGGCTGGTACGCCCGCGCCGCGACCCGCGGACCGGGTACCGCGTCTACGACGAGGCCGACATGCGGGACGCCCGGCTGGCGCATCAACTCAGGCGGGGCGGCTACCTGTTGGAGCAGATCGCCCCGCTGATCGCCCAGGTGCGGGCGGCCGGCGGGCCGGAGCCGCTGGAGGCCACCCTGCGCGACTGGCACGGTCGGCTGTCCGTCCGCGGGCGCGCGATGCTGGCCGGGGCCGCCGAGCTGGAGGCGTACCTCCGCGAGCGCGGATGAGATTCGATCCACCCCGGTCGGCGCGTAGTCCATCCCGAACCGGCGGTGGATCACCTCCGCGATCCGCGCCGGCGCCCAGCACCGATCCTCACTTCAGCCATGCGCGCCCGGGCCGGCATCCAACTCGCTCTCCAGCCGGACCAACTGGTCGCCGGCCGGCCTGCAGCGGGCGCCCCGGCGTGATCCTGCTCGGACCGGCGCCTGGCCGCCTCCTCGGCCGGAGAGTTCGGTTCAGCCGATCTTGCGAGCCACGCCCCCGTAGAAGCCGATCTCGCCGGATCGTGCCGGCGGCGGGGCGTCCGGGCGCCAGAACGGGACCTGGGCCAGGCCGGGCTCGACCAGTTCGAAGCCGTCGAAGAACCGCTCCACCTCGGCGCGGGTCCGCAGGTTCAGCGTGGCGGTGGCGTTGTTGTAGACAGCCTGCGCCGCGCTGCGGTCGGCGAAGTCGCCCGTGGCGTGCGAGAGCACGAGGAAGCTGCCGGCCGGCAGCGCGTCGCGAAGGGCGGCGACGGCCTGATCGGGCTTCTCCGCGTCGGTGATGAAGTGGAGGATGGCGACGAGGAGCAGGGCAACCGGCTCGTCGAAGTCGATGACCCGGCGGACGTCGGGGTGGTCGATGACGGCCCGCGGATCACGCAGGTCGGCGAGCACGATGCTGGTCGCGCCGGAGCGGCTGAGCAGCGCGTCGGCGTGTGCCTTCACGATCGGATCGTTGTCGACGTACGCGACGCGCACGTCCGGGGCCACCTCGTGGGCGGTCTCGTGCACGTTCGGGGCGGTGGGCAGCCCGGTGCCGACGTCGAGGATCTGACGGACGCCGCTGCTGACGACGTAACGGACCGCGCGTTGCAGGAAGGCGCGGTTGGCCTGCACACCGATCCGCACCTCGGGTGCCGCGGAGGCGAGTTGGTCGCCGGCCTGTTGGTCGACCTCGTAGTTGTCCTTGCCGCCCAGCAGGTAGTCGTAGATCCGCGCAGGGTGTGGCCTGCTGGTGTCTATCTCCCCGGTGCGGAAGCCGTCCTGACTCACGCTGCGCTCCTCTCGACGACTGCCCCGGCCACCTTGCCCGCGAGCGGCTGACGACAGCTTCGCATATCAACTGCCGTGCCCATGACCGCAGTTACTGGCGCGAGCGGTATCGTCACGGTCGGTGCGTACAGGAGGGCACCTCGACCGAGGTCGTCGGGCCTGGTGCCGCACGGCTCGCGGTCGACGTGGGCCACTCGTCCCGTAGGAGTTTGTGTCAGCGTGAAGGGAGCGACATCCCCATGCTGGTCCGTGCGTCCTCGTTCACGGTCGACCTCGGCGAGAACGGTTACCTGATCGGCTTCACCGACGACTACGAGTACCCGCGGGAGATGCCCTTCGGCTGGCGCTGCGGTCCGGCCACCGACGCCGGGGCCGTCGTCCTCACCACCACCGACACCGGCCCCCTCCAGCTGACGGTCCAGGTCCACAACGCCCCGCCGGCACCCGAAACCGGCGCCGAGTGGGAGCCCGCCGAGGAGATCAGCCTGTGGGCCGACCTCCCCGCTCTCTGCCTCGCGACCCTCGAACAGGGCGACGTCCTCGACGCATGGCCGGAGGGGGAACCTCCCCTCCACCTCCCGCCCTCGCCGGATGTCACCGACTGGGTGCGGATGCGCCTGTACTGTCACACCGACGACCCCGAACCCGGCATCGGGGACCACGGGGAGCGCCACCTGGTCCAACTGTGGCGCGCACCCCGGACGCCCCCTGTGCACCCCGAAATCACCGAGGCGGACCGTCGGGCCCGCGTCGACTACGCCGCGGACATCGCCGTCCCCGGCATGGCAGAGTCATGCCATGCCTCTTTGGATATCCGGCCGGCCCGGCAGCCCGACGATGACGGGTCTGGCCCTCGTCGCAGTCCTGTGTCTCGGCGGCTGCGGTGAGCAGCGCGCCACGGACTCGACGGCCGGAGCTCCTACGGGCACATCTCGGAGCGCCGCTTCCGGCGCACCGGGAGCCTCTCCGTACGTGGAGCCGGGAGCCGGCGACGGCGCTCCCCACTACAACGAGAACAACGGCTACCGCCGCCCGGGAGACATGTCGCCCGCCAGTGCGACGGACGCGGCGAGGGAAGCCGATCGCATCAGGCCGGTCCTGAAGCGGCTGTGGGAGCAGAAGAAGTGGGACCCCACGACGGTGCGTGCGGCACTGCTCCACCTCGGTTACGAGGAACAGCGGACCGGGTCGAACGGGAAGCCGAACGGCGGGACGCTGACTGTCCGGGCCATGAACTCGCGCTTCACGGACGGTCGCGAGGTCACGCCCGAGGGAGCATTGGTCGGCCTTCGCGTCCACGGCGACGCCTGCGTCACGGCGTTCGTCCAGAAGTCCAACTACGAGGTGACGACCAACGGCCCGTACCCGGAGACCGGGTGCTTCGAGCCGCCGTCCGGCCACTGAGCAGTCCACGCGGTCCCACGCCGTCACCCTGAGTGGAGCGCGACCTCTGCCTCGCCCCGGTGCCCATCGGTGACCGTCTCGGTCACCCGGAACGCCACACGCTCGGAACGCCACACGCCCGGAAAGCGGCACGTCGGGCCGCTGCCCGTGCCGCGCAGGCGGAAGCGCGGGAGAATCGGAGGGTGGGGCTCCGTGACAGCCGGGCAATCTCCTGGCGAGGGCGGACCGTATATATGGGTATGTCGAGATTCCGGTTCCCCGTGGGCCGTCTCCCGGACGAGGCTCTGCTGTCCGGGCTGGCCACCGGCGACCCGGAGCTGGCCGTCACCTTCGTACGGAGGTTCCAGCACACGGTCTTCGGTGTCGCCGTCGCCGTCACCGGGGACACACAACTCGCCGAGGACATCGCCCAGCAGACCTTCGAACGTGCCTGGCGACATGCCCAGATCTACGACTCGCGGCGCGGCTCGGTGAAGTCCTGGCTGACGACCATCGCACACAACCTCGCCATCGACGCCGTCCGCGCGCGGCGGCCGGAGCCGCTGGCGCCCGAGGACCTCGACGTGATCCTGGGAGTCGTCAGTGACACCCCCGAACAGCACGTCCTGGCCGACGAGGCGTCCTCCCGGCTGCGGGCGGCGGTGGCGGAACTGCCCCGCGAACAGGGCCGCGCGCTGGTGATGGCGAGCATCTACGGCATGACGGCCCAGCAGGTTGCCGACTGGGAGAACATCCCCCTGGGCACCGCGAAGACGCGCATCAGGACCGCTATGGCGAAGCTGCGCACCACGCTCGCGTCCCCGAAGCGAGGCGACCATGTCCAATGACATGACCTGCGAGAAGCTGCGGGAGATCGGCGCCGAACTCGCTCTCGGCATACTGCCGGGACGCGAGCGCGCCGCAGCGGTGGCCCACCTCGACCGATGCGCGGACTGCCGCGAGTACGTCGAGCAGCTGACCCTCGTCGGCGACGGGCTGATCGGACTGTTGCCGGGCTGCGAGCCGCCGGTCGGCTTCGAGACCCGGGTGGCGCAGGCGCTGACCCAGGGGACGCCGGCCCAGGACGGCCGGGCGCGCGCCCGCGTTCCGGGCGCCTGGCGCAGGGGCTTCGGTGGCCGGCTTCGGCTCCGGCTCGCCTCCGCGGTGGCCGCACTCGTCCTCGCCGTCGGCTTCGGTGGCTGGGTGGCCGGAACGGCGATCGAGAACGTGGTGGCCGGCGCGTCCCGGTCCGCCGGCGGCGAGGCCGACCTGCTGCATGGCGATCTGACCTCGGCCGGGGCCCCCAGGCAGTCGGCCGGCGAGGTGTACGCCCACACCGGCTCCCCGGGCTGGATCTACATGACCGTCGACCTCACCGGCACGCACACCTCGTACAGCGGAATGGTCTCCTGCCTGCTGGAGCGGAGCGACGGCGGCACGGTCCGGACGGGCGCCTTCACCCTGCACCAGGGCCGCGGGTTCTGGGGCGGCCCGACCCCCGTCGACCCCGCGTCCGTGTCCGGCGCCCGCTTGACGTCGCCCGACGGCACCGTGCTCGCCACCACCCACTTCACGTCGGGCGGGGAAACGTAGCGACGTCCCCGGCTGCCGGGTTACCGGAGGAGGGCATACGGGGGCCGTACGCCGGGAGGATCGCGCCGAGCGACGCGGCCAGTTCGGTGACCGTCGGCCGGGCCGACGGGTCCATGCCCAGGCAGCCGTCGATGGCCGCCGCGAGCGCGCGGGGCAGCCGGCGCCGCGAGCCGACCGGCGGTGCGCTCACCTCCAGCCGCGGACGCCGGTGGTGATCGCCGTCGGCCGTACCCTCCGCGGTCCCGCGGGGGTCGAAAGGCGCGTCGCCGCTCGCCACCTCGTACAACGTGATGCCGATGCCCCAGACGTCGGCGGCGGCCGTCAGCGGGCCGCCGCGCGCCTGCTCCGGCGCGCGGTAGCGGAACGTACCCAACCCGGCCGGGGCGCGCCCCGGCGGCCGAGCCACACTGAGGTCGAGCACCTTCGCATGGCCGCAGTCCACCACCACGTTGGACGGCTTGAGGTCCAGGTGCAGCAGGCCCCGGCCATGCAGGTAGTGGACCGCGGAGCACAACTGCACGCCGAGGAGGGCCACGTCGCCGGCCGCTGCTCGCCGCCGCAGGCGGTGGACGAGATGGGACAGCGTCTCCCCGGTCAGCGTCTCCAGGACGACGAGCGGCTCCGGCCACTCCAGGGTCTCGTACGCGCGGACCAGGTGCGGATGGCTGAAGGCGCACAGCCACCGGCCCTCCCGCAGCAGCCGGGCCCGCGGCACAGCCTCGTCGCGGTGGTCCGGACGTACGACCTTGACGACACACCGACAGGCCCGCTCCTCGCTCCACGTGTCGTACAGGTCCAGCCATCCCGTGCGTGTGAGGTGTCGCAGGATCTCGTAGCCCGGCGCGGGGCGGGTGCCCGGGGCCAGGGGTGGGGGAGCCGGGTCAGCTGCCGCGGGCGCCCGTACCCGGGTGCGCGTCCCGGTCACGACGGCACCGTCCCCGGCAACGGGCCGCCCGCCCGGACGGGCCCGGGCACGGCGTGCAACCGGTGGAGACCGGCGTACGCACCGCCGCGCGCGAGCAGGTCGTCGTGGGTCCCGGTCTCCAGGACCCGCCCGTGGTCGAGTACGACGATCCGCGTGGCGTCGCGGACGGTGAGGAGGTTGTGCGAGATGACGACGGTGGTCCGTCCGGCCATCAGGCGGCGCAGCGGGTCCATGACGCGCAGGCCCGATCGGGCGTCGAGGCCGGTGGTCGGTTCGTCCAGCAGCAGCACGGGCGCGTCCCTGATCATCGCGCGGGCGATCGCGAGGCGCTGGCGCTGTCCACCGGACAGCGTCCGGCCGCGCTGGCCGACCATCGTGTCGTAGCCGTCGGGCAGCAGCCGGATGAAGTCGTGGGCGTCGGCCGCGCGGGCCGCCGCGACGATCTCCGCATCCGTCGCGCCGGGCCGGCCGTAGGCGATGTTCTCCCGCACCGTGCCGTGGAAGACCAGCGTCTCCTGCAGGACCACCGCGAGGCTCTCCCGCACGTCGGACAGGGCCAGTTCCGGCAGGCCGGTCCCGTCGAGCCGGACCGCGCCCCGGTCGGGGTCGTAGAACCGCAACAGCAGCTTGGCGGCGGTGGACTTGCCGGCGCCGCTCGCGCCCACCAGCGCCAGGGTCTCGCCGGGGGAGACGTGGAACGACACCTCGGACAGCGCCAGGGTCGGCGTACCGGGGTAGCGGAAGGACACGCTCTCGAACTCGACCTCGCCGCGGGCCCGGCCGATCCGGCGGGCGTCGGCGGACTCGACGACCTGGGGACGCTGGTCCAGCAACTCGATGATCCGTTCCGCGGAGGCCGACGCGGCGTAGAAGGTGTTGCCGAGGCGGGACAGGTCGCGGATCGGGCTGTAGAGCTTGCCGATCAGGGCCAGGAAGACCAACAGTCCGCCCAGCGTGAGCTGGCCCTGCGCCAGCTTCCAGGTGCCCAGGCCCATGACGGCGAGACCGCCGGACACCTCGATGAGCTCGACCACCGGCCGGTAGACGGCACGGATGCGTGCCGTGGTCATGGAGGCCTGGAACTTGCCGACGTTCTCGCGCTCGAAGCGGCGCTCCTCCCAGGCCTGCCGGTTGTACGCCTGGACCAGGGCCACGTTCCCCAGTGACTCCTCGGCGACGGCGCTCAGCGAGCCACTGCGGCGCCTGCGTTCCCGGGACGCCTCCCTGACCAGCCGGGAGAAGTGCCGGGCGGCGCGCCAGAACAGCGGCACGATGACGAGTGAGAGGAGCGTCAGGTCCCAGCGCAGGTAGAACAGCAGCCCGAGGAAGACGCCCAGCCGGATCACGTGGTAGAGGCCGTCCGCCACGCCGGAGAGCAGGAACGTCTCGACGGCGTCGACGTCACCCGTGACGCGCGACAGTACGTCCCCGAGCCGCCGCCGCTCGAAGAACCCGAGCGAGAGCTGCTGGACATGCCGGAACACGTCGGCGCGCAGGGCCAGCAGGAAGCGTTCGCCGACCCACGTGGCCGTCATGTCGTCGGCGAACCCCAGGACGCCGGAGGCGACGACCAGCCCCAGGTAGGTCGGTGCGATCCAGAGGAACGGTCGTAGGTCCCGCGGGACGAGCACGTCGTCGACCACGACCTTGAACAGCCACAGTTCGGCCGCGTCGACCAGGGGACCGGCGAGACTGAACAGCACGAGCGGCACGAGCCAGTGCCGTCGGCCGCGGGTGTAGGGCCAGAAACGGCGGAACACCTCGCGTGGTGGCACCGGCGGTGCGGCCGTCACCAGGGGCGCGGACTCCTCGCCCACCAACAGCAGCCGCTCCAGAACATGGCTCGGGACACGCTTCATCGCATGCGTCCGTCATCCGTCCGTCATCCGTCTGTCGTCCGTCATCCGTTCGTCGACCGTCGCTCGGACGAACGAAGCGGACCGGCTCCGGTCGGTCCTCCGGACGCCGGTCCGCTCCGGCTTTCACTCGTCGTGACCGGACCGGTGGTCCTCGAAGTCGGAGTGACGGCCGTGGTGCCTGTTCATCGAGTGCTCGTCGTGACCCGAGTGGTCGTTCCTCCCGTGGTCATGGTCGTGGCCGTGGTCGTGGCCGTGGTCACCGTGTCTGGCAGGAAAGAGATCACTGAAGATAGCCATGGCATTCCTCCCGCTGGGGTGTGCCTTGTATCAGATACGGTCCCGGGTGTCGTTTAGATGGTGTTTTGAAGTAAATAGTTGGTTTTGTCCTATTAGGTTTCCTGTGTCAGTACGTCGCTCGCGGCGTTGGCGTAGCGGCGGGCCAAGTGCGCGAAGGCGTCCTTGAGTTCGGTCGGCCCGACGACCTCGATGTCGGCGTCGAACCTGCCGAGGGTGGCCGCCAGGCCGGGCCACGACCACGAGCCGAGGACGAGGCGGCAGCGGTCCGGGCCGAGTTCCTCGACGATTCCCTCGCGGGTGTGACGCAGGACGACGGCGGCGGGGAGGTCGAGGATCACCTCGCCTCGGCAGGGCCAGCCCTCGGAGCCGTCCGAGTCGCCGGAGCCGTCCGAGCCCTGGAACCTGCTGGTCACGAAGGCGGCCACGTTCCCGCCGGGCAGTTCACGCGGAGCGAAACGGGGGCCCGTGGGGGTGCGCGGGCTGATCCGGTCGGCACGGAAGGTGCGCCAGTCGTCGCGGTCGAGGTCCCAGGCGACGAGGTACCAGCGCCCGCCCCAGGTCACGAGGTGGTGGGGCTGTACCCGGCGCGGCGGAGCCCCGGCGGGATCGCGGTCGCCGGTTCCCGCTGGGGACGCGGGGGTGTAGTCGAAGCGCAGCACTTCGCGGGCGTGGACGGCGTCGCCGAGCGTCATGAGCACGCTGCTGTCGACCTGTGGGTGCGGCCGGGCCACGGGCCGCTCGACGGCGGTGACCTGGAGGGTTTCGACGCGGCGGCGCAGCCGCGCGGGCATGACCTGTCGGACGGTGTTCAGCGCGCGGGCCGCGGCCTCCTCGATACCGGCACCGGTGGTGGTGGCGATCTGGAGCGCGACGGCGAGGGCCACGGCCTGGTCGTCGTCGAACAGCAACGGGGGCAGTTGTGTGCCTGCGTCGAGTCGGTACCCGCCGTCCGGGCCCTTGGTGGCCACGATGGGGTAGCCGAGCTCGCGCAGGCGGTCGACGTCGCGTCGCACGGTGCGCGGGCTGACGTCCAACCGGTCGGCCAGCAGCGCCCCCGGCCAGTCCCGGCGCGCCTGGAGCAGCGAGAGCAGCGACAGCAGCCGCGCTGAGGTCTTCTGCATGACTTCCATGGTGCCTCGAGAAGCGGACACTACCTGACCGCTTCTCCTGCGACTGTTCTTCCGTGCCGGACAACAGCAACGAACAGCCAGCCAACAGCAACGAAGAGAAGGACCCGATCACCGTGACCGCCACCTCCACGCCCTCCACGCCCTCCACGTCTCCCGCGCTCGACGACGAGCGGGCCGACCTGCTCGCCCAGCTCGCGACCGCGCGAGCCGCCCTGACCAACACGACGCGCGGGCTCAGCGACGAACAGGCCGGCGAGCACCCGACGGTCAGCGCGCTGTGCCTGGGCGGGCTGATCAAGCACGTCGCGTCCATCGAGGAGGGATGGATGCGCTTCGCGGTCGACGGCCCGTCGGCGATGCGCTACGACCTGCCCGACGGTGTCACCTGGGCCGACCTCACGGCCGGTACCGCACGCGAGTTCCCGCAGTGGGCGATCGACCACCAGAACGACTTCCGGATGCTGCCCGGCGAGACGCTGGCCGGGATCGTCGAGCGCTACGAGCAGGTCGCCGCCCGGAGCGAGAAGGTCATCGCCTCCCTGCCCGACCTGTCCACGACGCACCCGCTGCCGGAGGCGCCCTGGCACGAGCCTGGAGCGGTGCGCAGCGTGCGCCGGGTGCTGATGCACGTCATCGCCGAGACCGCCCAGCACGCCGGGCACGCGGACATCCTGCGCGAGACGCTCGACGGGCAGACGTCGACCTGACCGGTGACGGACCTCGACCGGGTGGCGGCTGCCCGCCGGCCGCCGCCCGGTCCCGACCGCGTGACCCGCACGGAATCGATCAAGACCTGCACGGAACCGAAGGGAACGGCGTCACCGTGAAGATGTGCGAACCGGGGCGGACCGGCATCGGCGTGACCCGATGACCGTTCTCGACACCCGGGCCCTCAACCGCGCGACACTCGCCCGACAACTGCTGCTCGATCACGCCGACCTACCGGTCCTCGACGCCGTCGCGCACCTCTGCGGTCTCCAGGCACAGGAACCGCAGGAACCGTACGTCGGACTCTGGTCCCGGCTGCGGGCGTTCGACCCGGCGGGTCTCTCGGACCAGCTGACCGGGCGGAGCGTGGTGCGGACCCATCTCATGCGCCGCACGGTCCACCTCCTCACCGCCGACGACGCCCTGGCCTGGCGGTCCCGCCACGACGCCATGCTGCGCCAACGGGTGCTCGGCACCTATCGCCGCGAGCTGGACGGGATCGACCTGGACGAACTCGCGGCGGCGGGCCGGGCGGTGATGGCCGACGACGAGCCCCGCTCTATGACCGAGCTCGCGCGGGCGCTCGCCGAGCGCTGGCCGGCACCGGGACCACGAGCCCTGGGGGAGATGCTGATCGCCGCCCTCGTCCCGATGGCACAGCTGCCGCCGCGCGGGCTGTGGCGCACGAAGGCGGGAGTGCGCAACGTGCCGCTCTCGTCCTGGCTGGGACGGGAGATCGACCCGCCGACCCAGGACCACTCCGATCCCGTGGGCCAGGCGCTGGTACGGCGCTATCTGGCCGCGTTCGGCCCCGCCGCCTCGGCCGACCTGCGCGCCTGGTGCGGCCTCGCCGGACTGCCGGCCGCGGTGTCCGCGATACGCGAGGAGCTGGTCACCTTCCGCGACGAGCGAGGCCGGGAACTGCTGGACCTCCCCGGCATGCCGCGGCCCGACCCCGACACACCCGCCCCGGTCCGGTTCCTGCCGGCGTTCGACAACGCCCTCCTCGGCTACCACGACCGCGGCCGGATCGTCGACGACGCCCACCGCGGGCTGTCGGTCGCGGGCGCCCGCGTCGTCCTCGTCGACGGCAGGGTCGCCGCGACCTGGAACGTCGAGGCAGGCACCGTGAACGTCACGCCACTGCGCCGCTTCTCTGCGGCCGAGCGCACCGCCGTCGCCGAACAGGGGCGGGAACTGGCGTCATTCCTCTCCGACAGCGAGAGCCGTCGCGTACGGGTTGCGTCGGCTCCTGGCTGAGGGGGCACGCCCGGTTACCGCACGGCATCGAGCGCGGCGGCCAGCCGGGACACGACCTCCAGGTCGGGCATGCCGCGCAAGGAGTCGACGACCTGCCTGCTTGCGAACTCGCGCTGCGCGGCGGTCACGGTCTGGTCGATGGCGCACTCGGCCTGTACGTAGACGAAGTTCAGGGCCGTCGCGAAAAGCATCGAGAACGACTGAGGACCCGTGATGGCGGCGCGGCCTCCGGCACTCCGATAGGCCCGCGCCAGCCGCCGGGCGGAATCGATGTCCACGTGGTTGCCGCCCGACCATACGTACACGGCGCGTGCGAACTCGCGTTCCGCCGAGGTGACCCCGGCGTTGTCCCAGTCGAGGAGGACCGGCCCGTCCCGGCCGACCAGCACGTTCTGGGGCTGCAGGTCGAGATGCGATGTCACCAGATCGCCGGGGTCGGCCGGTGTCACCCAGTGCGCCAACTCTGCCGCGGAAGTGTCGATGAACCGCCCCAGCGGCTCCGCCCACGGCAGGCCGGCCTGACGAACCTGCTTGTGCAGGGCCTTCCACTCGACGTCCTGAGGGGACCGCTCGTACCAGGAATCCGGCGTCTCGCTCGCGTCCTGTCCCGCCGTGTGGAGAAGTGCCATGGTCCGGCCGAACCAGTCCAGGATGCCCGGATCGGACGCGTCCGCCGTGGCGCCGTCGATCCAGTCGTACAGCTTCACGTAGGACCCGCCCGAAGAACCCGAAGAACCCGAAGAACCCGAAGAAGCGGTGACGTGTGAGACGTACGCACCGTGGCGATTGGGAATGAGGCGCGGTGACGCGATGCCCAGGTCCTCCGCGGCCTGCCGTAACGCGGCCTCCCGGCGGACCTGTTCCTCGTCGCAGCCGAACAGGAGCTCCTTCACCGCCCATGAGGAACCGTTCCCGGAGAACCTCCAGATCTGGCCCAACGCGCCACGGGTGACGGGCGCCAACGTCCATGGCCCGGCGCCGAGTTGGTAGGTCTCCGCTATGTGGTCGGCTGTGAATCGCATTCAGGAACCTCTCCGGACGCTGACGACCAGGCTTCGTGGTCGGGCCGGTTGAGTCGACCTCACCTCAGCCCGAACGAGCTCAATCCAACAACAACTCTTGAGTGGGCCACGAGCACGCGACTGTACAAAGAGCGGGCCGCTGCAGGACGACACTCGAGAAAGGAAATCCCGTGGCCACTGAGCAAGTACTGACCGGCTCCGTGCCGGCCGACGAGAGCGGCGAAGCCGCCGAGCCCAAGCGCCCCCGCGTCTCCCGGCTGCCCTCCCTCACCGGCCTGCGGTTCCCCGCCGCGCTGGCCGTCTTCGCCCACCACGCCTTCCTCCCGATACCCCCGCTGCGGCTGCTGTCCGACGACCGTACGGAGTACCGCCTGGCCGACTGGACCTCGCAGGCCGGCGGCCTCGGCGTGTCGTTCTTCTTCGTGCTCAGCGGTTTCGTACTGACCTGGTCGGCGCGGCGCGGCGACACCACGACGGGGTTCTGGCGGCGCAGGTTCGTCAAGATCTACCCGAACTACGTGGTCGCCTGGGCGCTCGCCATGCTGCTGTTCGCCAGTTCCTACACCTCCACCCATGTCTCCCTCGCCAACCTGTTCATGGTCCAGGTGTGGGTGCCCAGCTACTTCACCAACTTCAGTGTGGACTCGCCGAGTTGGTCGCTGGCCGTGGAAGCCGTCTTCTACCTGAGTTTCCCCCTGCTGCTGAGTGTCTTCAGGCGTATCGACGCCCGTCATCTCAAGTACTGGATCACCGGAGCGATCGCCGTGGTGTGGGCCACCCCCGCGCTGGCGTACGCCCTGTTCCCGAAGACCCCACGGGTGCCCAGCGGCCAGGACCTCTCGGTCTCGCAGTACTGGTTCAGCTATGTGCTGCCCCCGGTCCGTATGGTCGACTTCGCCCTCGGCATCCTGGTGGCGCTCGCGGTGAAGCACGGGCGCTGGCGGAACATCGGCATGTTCTGGTCGAGCCTGCTGCTGGTCGGCGGGTACGTGCTGACCTTCCACGTGCCCTATCTCTACGGTCAGCGCGCCGCGATGATCCTGCCGATCGCGCTGCTGATCGCGGCCGCGGCCACCGCGGACATCGAGGGCCGCTTCACCTTGTTCCGGAACCGCACGATGGTCTGGCTGGGCGAGATCTCCTTCGCCTTCTACCTCCTGCACTACACAGCGCTGTCCACGCTCCGAAAGGCCCTCGGCACCCACCAGATGTACTCCACCGCGACAGGCGTGGCGATGCTGGTCGGCACGGCCGCCGTCACGGTCCTGCTGTCCTGGGCGCTCTACGCCCTGGTCGAGGCCCCACTCGTACGCCGGTTCAGCCGATCACGCCGCCGCGCCTGAGTTCTCGTCGCCCGGACGGCTGTAAATACTTCGGGCAATACTTCTGGCCCCTTCGACATGTGGGTGTCGAAGGGGCCGGAGTCGGTAGCGGGACCCGTGAGCCCGGACATCGGTTCGTCCGGCGGATGTCAGATCGGGTAGTGGGCGTGGCCGGAGGTCTGGGCGGTGATCCAGCGGGTGTCGGTGAAGGCCTCGGCGCCCGCCTGCCCGCCGAAGCGGCCGTAGCCGGAGCTCTTCACGCCGCCGAACGGGGCCTGTGGCTCGTCCGCGATCGACTGGTCGTTGATGTGAACGATGCCGGTACGCAGACGACGGGCGACCTCCAGACCGGTCGCCAGGTTCTCGGTGATCACGCCGGCGGTCAGGCCGTACGGTGTGTCGTTGGCCAGCGTCACGGCCTCGTCGACGCTGTCGACCACGTGGATCACGGTCGCCGGGCCGAAGATCTCGTCGTAGTAGATCCTCATCTCCTTGGTGACGCCGGTGAGTACGACCGGACGGATGAGCGTGCCGGGCTCTTCGACCTGTCCGGTGCCCGCGGCCAGCCGTGCTCCCTGGGCCACGGCGTCCGCGACGAGCGCGGCGACCCGTTGGGCCGCACCGGCGTTGACCACGGGGCCCACCGCCGTGCCCGGGTCGGCCGGATCCCCGTACGGCAGGGCCCGGACTCGGGCGGCGAACCCGGCCGTGAACTCCTCGGCGACCGCGCGGTGCACGATGACGCGGTCCACGCACATGCAGATCTGCCCGGCGTTCATGAAGGAGCCGAAGACGGCGGCGTCCACCGCGTAGTCGACGTCCGCGTCCTCCAGGACGAGCAGGGCGTTCTTGCCGCCGAGTTCGAGGACGGCGGGCTTGAGGTGCTGCGCGGCCTGGACGCCGATGACCCGTCCGACCTCCGTGGAACCGGTGAAGTTGACCATCCGTACCCGGTCGTCGGCGATCAGCGCGGACACCACCTCGGCGGCATCGGTGCGGTCGTTGGTGACGACGTTGAGCACGCCCGCGGGCAGCCCGGCCTCGTGCAGGACGTCCGAGATCAGCAGACCGCAGGCGATCGGTGCGTCCTCGCTGGGCTTCATCACCACGGTGTTGCCCATCGCGATCGGCATCGCGACCGCGCGCACGCCGAGGATGACGGGCGCGTTCCACGGCGAGATCGCGGCGATCACGCCCTTGGGGACCCGTACCTGCGCCGAGTGGACGCCCTCGGAGTTGGTGGCGAGCGTCTGCCCGGTGGGCCCGCTCACGGCGGCCGCCGCCTCCAGGAGGATGTCGGCGGCCAGCTTGGCGTTGAAGCCGGCCCAGGACGCGACACCCCCGACCTCCGCCGCCATCAGCCGGACGACCTCCTCGACGCGCTCCTCCATCAGTTGCGCGGCGCGCAGGAAGATCCGACGCCGCTCGGCGGGCCTGGTCGCGGCCCACGCCTCGAACGCGGCGTCGGCGGCGTCCACGGCTCGGCGTATGTCCTCGGGGGTTCCGGCGGCGACCTCGGCGCAGACGGCGCCGGTCCAGGGGTTGATGTCGGATGCCGTGCGGCCGGAGGAGGCGGGGACCTCCTGGCCGTTGATGATCAGGCCTCGGGCGGTGGACATGGGGTTCTCCTGGGTGAGTGGGCAGAGGGGAGTGAGTGGGAAGAGGGGAGCGGGGGAGAGGAGGCCGGGGCGGCCGGTGGCCGTCGGATCACGCCTCTGCCGGCGCGGTCGGGGCGGACCGGTCCCGGCGGGTGCGCAGGGCGCGGTGCGTGAGTCCCACGAGGGCCGGGGCGACCAGCGGCGCGATCATGTAGTTCCAGAAGTGGTCGTACTGGCCGGACAGCAGCGCCGGGCCGAAGGCGCGCGCCGGATTGATGCTCGCGCCGGTCACGGTGCCCAGAGTGGCGATGACCACGCCCACGCCGAGCCCGATGACCGCGGGGATCAGTCCGCGCAGGGCGGGCCGGGACATCACCAGCGCGACCGCGACGAACACCGCGGCGAGCGCGGCGCCCTCGACGACGAACAGCTCGACGGCGCCGGTACCGGGAGCGGGATGCACGGCGCCGTACCCGACCTGGCCGACCACCTTGCCCCACACCACCCAGGCCAGCGCGGTCCCGGCCAGGGACCCGGTGAGCTGTGCGGCGACGTACGGCAGGACGGCGCGGCCCGGGAAGAGCCCGCACGTCCACAGGAAGACGGTGACGCCGGGGTGGAGATGGCCGCCGGACGCTCGGCCGGGCGGTGAGTACATCAGCGCCGCGATCAGCGCGGCCACGACGGTTCCCGCGACGACGAACAGCGTGTCCGGGTCACCGATCGCCAGGGACGAGCCGGGGAAGGCCAGCCAGCGGACCAGGCTGACCACGGCGAAGAGAAGCACCGTGGTCAGCGCGAACTCGTACGCGCTGTGCCGGATCAGGTCCGCGCGGCTCTGGGCGGAAGTGCTCATGGGAGTCCTCGGGGCAAGGGAGGGGGCATAGGGCGCGGCTCGGCTCCGGCCGTGCCGCGGGGAGGCCGGGGCCGGGTGCGGAACGTCCCGCGGTGCGCCCGGCAGGCGACCTGTGCTCTTGGCGCTGATGCTTTTTCGCTGAGTGAACTTCTGTTCATTTACTGAGTGCGGTGAGTCTGCGGGATCAGGTGACGGCTGTCAATGGCCCGCGACCCGGTAGCGTTCTCCGCACGGGTCCGGCCGCATGCGCCGACGAGCGGGGAAGCGCGGGAGGAGAGGCCATGGCACGGGGCGTCGCGGGGGCGCAAGCCGGGGCGTCGAAGCAGCCCACGGGCACCGCGCCGCAGACCGCCGGACCTGAAACCGGCCGCGGGGAAGCCGTCGGCCCGCTGGAACGCGGTCTGGACGTCCTGCGCGTCATGGCCGATTCCGCGGGGGCGGTACGGCCGGGCGACCTGGTCCGCGCCACCGGCCTGGCCCGCTCCGCCGTCGACCGGATCGCCGCCACCTTGGTTCACCTCGGGTACCTGCGTGCCGAGGGCCGCGATCTCGTGCTCGCCCCGCGCCTCATGGAGTTCGGCAACGCCTACCTCGACGCGAGCGGCCTGTCCCGCGCGCTGCGCCCGAGCCTGGAGCGGCTGACGCGGACCCTGGATGAGTCGGTCTCGGCGATCGTCCTCGACGGCTGCGACGCGCGCATCGTCGGCACGGCCGTCCCGCCCGGCCGGGTGATCCCCCTCGGCTTCCGCGTCGGCGACCTGTTGCCCTCCGAGCGCTGCGCCGCCGGAGCCGTACTCGCCGCTGGCTGGGATCCGCCGACGCACGAGGCCTGGCGGGCCCGGCGCGCGGCCGACCCCCTGGACGCCGGTTTCCCGGCCGTCCCCACGCGCCCCACGGCTCCCCGCCCCGAGCGGACGGAAGCCGACTTCGCGTCCTGGACCACGGCGGCGGCCGCGAACGGCTGGGCGTTGGACGACCAACTGGTCGCCCCGGGGCTGGTCGCGCTGGCGGTCCCCGTGCGCGACCCTGACGGCCGGCCCGTGTGCGCGATCAGCGTGCTCGCGCACACCAGCCGCCACAGCGCCGACGACCTCCGTGCCCACGCCCTGACCGAGATGAACCGGGCCGCCCAGGACATCGCCGACGCGCTGTACGGCACCTCGCACCCCCTGCCCGCCGCGCCGCCGCCCGCCGTCGCCCCCGCATACGCCGACGCCAAGCCCGAACTGGGGCCGTCCTTCCTCCAGGCGCTGGCCAGGGGCCTGGCCGTCCTGACCGCGCTGGGCGGACAGCGCGGCGGACTCACCCTCGCCGAGGCCGCGGAGGCAGCCGGACTCTCGTATCAGAGCGCCCGGCGCAATCTGCTGACGCTGAGTGAACTCTCCTACGTGGAACAGCACGGGCGCCGTTTCCTCCCGGGCCCGCGCGTCCTGGAACTCGGATACGCACGACTGTCCACGCTGACCCTCGCCGACATCGCCCGGCCTCATCTGGCCGATCTGGTGGCGCGGGTGCGGGAGTCCGCCTCGCTCGCGGTGCTCGACGGCGCCGAGGTGCGATACGTCGCACGAGTGGCCACCGGGCAGATCACCAGTGCCCGCATCACCCCCGGCACCCGACTGCCCGCCTACGCCACCTCCATGGGGCGCGTCCTGCTCGCGGACCTGCCGCGGGCACAGTGGCCGGAGCGCATCCGATCCCTCCGCCCGCAGGCCCTGACCCCGCACACGCTCACCTCGCCCGAGGCGCTCACCGCGGCCTTCGCCCACGCTGCCGACAACGGATTCGCCCTGGTCGAACAGGAGTTGGAGGCGGGGCTGCGCTCACTCGCCGTACCCGTCAGGGACCGGAGCGGGCGCGCCGTCGCGGCGCTGAACGTCGCGATGCACGCCGGTCCGGAGTCACCCGAGCAGACCCGGGACACCATGCTGTCCGCGCTGCGCGCTTGCGCCGCCCGTGTCGAAGCGGACCTGGCGCTCGCGAGCGCCCACGCTCCCGTGGAGACGGGTTGACACTCCGGAGACAGGAACAGGTCACGTATCCGCGTCCGTACGCGCTCAGGTCCTCGCCGGTACCGGCCGCCGCAGCAGGTACACGGCCGCGGTCGAGACCAGGACGGCCATGCACGCGATGAACACCAGCCCCGCGCCCTCCAGGCCGATGGGAGCCGCCAGCAGCCCCACACCGATCACCGGCACCGAGATACCCGCGTAGGCCACCACGAACAGCGTCGAGATCACCGCCGCGCGCCGGTCCGCGGGAGACGCCTCGGCCACCGCGGACAGCGCCCCGCGAAACGCCAGCCCCTGCCCGCCCCCGCCGACGAGCGCGCTCAGCACCACCAGCGCCAGCAGGTCCCACCGCAGCGCGCCCGCGAGCAGCGCCAGCCCGGCGAGGAGTGCCGCGCAGCCCAGGGGCAGCGATCGCCCCATCCCGACCCGGCCGACGGCGAGCTGCCCGGCGGTCGAGGCGAAGAACGCCAGCGCGACGACCAGCCCGCTGACTGCGTGGTTGTGCACGTTCAGCGACTGTGCGAGGAACGCCGGGCTGACCGACGTGAACACCCCGAACAGCGCGAACCCCACGAACGAGGCGATCGCCGCGGGCCCGAACACCGCCCGCACCTGTGCGGGAAGGCCGGGCCGTTGCGGCCGTACGGCGCTCAGCGGCCGCCGCTCCCGCACGGTCTCCGGAAGCCGGAGCAGGACGACGGCCGAGCAGACCACCAGGGCGAGGTGCACGGCGAACGGGAGGTACAGCGGCCAGGCGGCGTACTGCGCGAGCACTCCGGAGAGCAGCGGGCCGCAGCCGAGACCGCCCATGTTGGCGGCCGTCGCCACGAACGTGGCCCGGGAGGCGCCGCCGTACGGTGCCAACTCCATCACGTACGCCGTGGCAGCCCCGGTGAACAGACCGGCGGACAGCCCCGACAGCAGCCGCCCCGCGTACAGCCAGCCCAGCCCCGTGGCGCACAGGAAACAGACGGCGCTCGCCGCGGAGAATCCCAGGCCCCACAGCAGTACCGGACGTCTGCCCACGGCGTCCGAGGCGTTCCCCGTCAGCAGCAGCACGCCGATGACCCCGAAGGCGTACACGGCGTACACGACGGTGACCGTCAGTTCGGAGAACCCGAACTTCTCCTGATAGAGGCCGTAGAGGGGAGTCGGCAGCGTGGTGCCGGCCATGCACACGACGAACACCGCCCCGCTGAGCAAACACTGGCGCCACGCTCGGCGATCACCGTCCATGCCGCCGACGGTAACCCCGCACGCGGCCCCGGCCCGGTCGGGCCGCGGCCGCGTCGCGTCTGTAACACCCACCTGCGGCGATTCGGAGGTGAGCGGCGGTGAGGGGCTCAGGGCTTCAGCGGAGTGCACAGCAGGGCGGCGGGGCCCGCGGAGCTGCCCACGCGGGTGGTGAAGGCGATACCGGCGGCGTACTCGTCGACGGAACACTGGCCCTTGTACGCGCCGGAGGCGAAGTCGCCGCCCGCCATGTCGGCGGGCCGGGTGTCGGAACGGTCGAACCAGACAGTCCGCCCGACGGCCCCCAGCGGGCTGCGACCGGGCGCGCACAGAGCCGCCGACACGCGGTCACCGCGGCGGCTGTAGCCGATGAGGAACTGCCCGGCGGGGCACTGGAGTTTGGTGTAGCCACTGGCCCAGTCGCCGCCCGCGGGGACGTAACGTTCGTCGGTGACGACCGTCTGGGCGTTGCCTGCGGCCCGCAGGTCGCCGGTGGTCGTGTCGGTGCACAGGCCACGACCGGAGGTGTGGCTGAGGCCGATCAGCCGCAGGCCGTCGGGGCAGGCGGCCTTGTAGGCCCCCGAATCCCAGTCGCCGCCCGTCCGTACCCGCACAGACTGCACTTGGTCGCCGTGGTCGGTGGTGAGCATGCGCCAGACAGGGACCGGCGTGATGGTTCCGGTACGTGTGGGAGAGGTCATGAGGTGACTCCAGGCGGTGGCGCGCCAGTCGCCCTGGTCGAGGATGCCGTACCGTCGTCCCGCGGTGTCGTAGCGCAGCAGGGCCCAGTCGTCGTGGCCCTCCCAGCCGACCAGGGGCCAGTAGGCGAAGTCGGCGTCGTGGTCGGCGAAGTAGTCGGTGATGTTGCCGAACCAGGTGCGGGCCGCGGTGCCCGTCTCATTGGCGCCGATGCCGAATTCGCTGATCCACACCGGCGCGGTGTAGTGCTGTCCCTCCGTGGTGACGTAGAAGGCCTGGTCGGCGAGGACCTGGTACAGCTGGTCGCGGGGCAGGTCCTGGTAGCGGGCGTCGTGGGTCTCGCCGATTCCGGTGGCGCCGCTGTGCCGGGGGCCGGTGTAGCCGTAGAAGTGGGCGGAGTAGACCAGCTTGTGGGCGTCCACGAGGGTGTGCGAGAGCGTGCGCACGGGGGTGAGGGTGGGACGGTCGTGCGGCAGACCGTCGACGGGGACGCCGGTCCAGTTGATGCCCTCGATGACGATGAGGAGGTTGGGGTTGGCCTCGGTGAGGATGCGGTCCGCGGCTTGGTGGGCGGCGGCGTACCAGTCGTGGCTGTCGCCCGTGCCCCAGTTGGGGTCGTCCAGTACGTCGCGGCGTACCTCGTTGTAGAGGTCGGCGCCCACGACACGGGAGTCGGTGGCGTATCGGCGGGCCATGAAGACCCAGTCGTCCGTCCACTGCTGGGTGGACTGGCTGCTGTTCCACCGTTCGTTGCCGTCGATGCCACAGCACCAACGGGAGGTGTTCGTATGGTTGTTGAGGATGACCGCGAACCCGTCCTGGGTGAGGGCGGCCACGACGGCGTCGTAGATCTGCAGGGGCGTCCTGCCGCGCAGTTGTGGATTGGCGGCGACGGCCACGTCCGGCACGGGTGCTGTCGCGTGGATCATCTCGTTGGAGAACGGCAGCCGGATGCTGTTGATGCCGAGTTCGTGGAAGTCGGCGAGCAGTTCGGGCAGCGGGGCACGGTCGAGGCCGAGGGGGATGCCGTAGGAGTCCTGGCCGGCGTGGTGGTTGGCGGGGTCGGTGATGCTGCCGCTTCCGGTCCATGAGCCCTGTGCGCCGTCCCAGTTGGCCGACTTCAGCCGGAACCGGTTTCCCCGGGCGTCGACGATGTACCGGCCCTGGGTCGACAGCGGCGGCTGCCAGGTGTCGGCCGCCGCGGCGGTGGCCTGGGGGAGGGCCTTGGCGGCGACGGGCTCCGGGACGGTGGCCATCGCCGTCGGCGCCGTGGTCAGCAGCGCGAGAACCGCCGTCGCTGATGTCAGGTACTTGACAAGTCTACGTATGGTCGGCATCCGGTCCTCTGTGGGAGCGCTGGGGTGAAGCCGGCGAGTCGGTGTCGCGAGGGACGAGCGCCGGTGGGTGACGCCCTTCCAGGGTGACATCAAGGCCGGACCTGGTCGCCGGCCTTGGTGGCGGCCGCCAGCCTACAAGTGTCAGCGGCCGGCGGCCTACGGGCGGACGGCAGCTGGGTCGACCTCGTCTGTTGCGGCCGTCATTTCCTGAGTCGACGCCGCCGCCATCTGTTCGATCCGTCCGATCCGTCCGATCCGTTCGGTGCGGCCCGGGAAAAAGCAGGTGCGTGCGGCCTGTGTCCGTGCCAGGCTCCGCCGGTGAACCGTGAACAGATCTCCACGCTTGCCCATGCGGATCATCCGATTGCGGCCCCGCTCGACGACGACTCGGTGCGCCGACTGCTGGAACGCGGCATCCCGCGAGGTGGCGCGCGGGTACTCGACCTCGGCTGCGGTGGCGGGGAGTGGCTCCTGCGTGCCCTGGCCACGCATCCCCAACTGCGGGCCGAGGGCGTCGACATCTCCGAGAGCGCGCTGGCACATGCGCGGAGCGCCGCGCGCACCCTCGGCCTGCAAGAGCGCCTCGTCCTCCACCAGGAGGACGCCGCGGACTTCGCCGCCCCACACTTGTTCGACCTGGTGATCAGCGTCGGCGCCACGCACGCCTTCGGCGGCCTGCTCGCCACCCTCGAGGCGGCACGCAAGCACCTGGCTCCCGGCGGCCGTGTCCTGGTCGGTGACGGATTCTGGTCACAGGAGCCTTCCCCCGACGCCGTGGAGATGCTCGGCGACCTCGCCGACCTGCCGACCACCGTGGACCGCGTCATCTCCGACGGATGGACACCCGTCGACGGGTACATCAGCACACGCCGGGAGCTCGACGACTACGAATGGGCATGGACGGGGTCACTGGCCTCATGGGCCTTGGACCACTCCGGCGATCCGGACAGTTCGCAGGCGCTGGCGGCAGCCACCACCCACCGCACCGAATGGCTGAGTGTCTACCGGGACGCCTTCGGCTTCGTCTGCCTGATCCTGCGCCCGACGTCCGACTGAAGCCGCCCGCGCCGGTCCGGCGAACCCCTGTCTCCCTACGACAGCGTCCATGCCGGTCATCGCTCGGCCAACCCTTCGCCGCACAATGTCGTCATGATCACCGTGCGCCTCCACCCCAGCGCCGGTGCCTCCGAGCAGAGTGATCCAGCAGGTCGGTCCGCGTGCGGACCGACCTGCGCGCCGGAGAGCTGACGCAACCTCAAGAAGGGGTGTTCATGACAGGGTTGACCCGCCGCAGACTCCTGGGTTCGGCCGCCGGTGTACTGGGCGGCGCCGCGGCGCTCTCCCTCCTCCCGCTGAGCGTCCAGAAGGCCGTCGCGGCCGGGCCGCGGGAACACGGCTCGCTCCGCGACATCGAGCACGTCGTCATGCTGATGCAGGAGAACCGGTCCTTCGACCACTACTTCGGCACCCTGTCCGGCGTCCGCGGCTTCGCCGACCCCGACGCGCCGGCTCTCGACAACGGCCGGTCGGTCTTCTACCAGCCCGACGCCGTGAACCCGAAGGGGTATGTGCTCCCTTTCCACCTCGACACCCACGCCTCCAGCGCCCAGGCGATCCCCTCCACCAGCCATGCCTGGTCGGTGCAGCACGACGCGTGGAACGGCGGGAAGATGGACCGCTGGCTGCCGGCCCACCGCAAGGCGGACGGCGTCAACGGCCCGTACGTGATGGGCTACTACACCCGTGAGGACATCCCCTTCCAGTTCGCCCTCGCCGAGACGTTCACCATCTGCGACCACTACTTCTGCTCGGTGCTCGGACCGACCTGGCCCAACCGGCTGTACTGGATGACCGGCACGATCGACCCCGGCGGCACACAGGGCGGGCCGATCATCGCGAACACGGTCCCGACGCCGTACCGGTGGACGACGTACGCGGAACGACTGCAGGCGGCCGGGATCAGCTGGAAGGTGTACCAGCAGGACGACGACTACGACTGCAACATGCTGAAGCAGTTCGCGAACTTCCGCGCGGCCGTGCCGGGGTCCGACCTGTACGAGCGCGGCATGCTCCCGCAGCCGGAGGGCACGTTCGAGGACGACGCGCGGAACGACCGCCTGCCCGCCGTCTCCTGGATCATGCCGACGAGCTTTCAGTCCGAGCACCCGAACTACCTGCCCGCCGCGGGAGCCGATTTCGTCGCGTCGAAGATCGAGGCGATCGCCTCCAACCCCAAGGTCTGGAGCAAGACCGCCTTCATCCTGAACTACGACGAGAACGACGGCCTGTTCGACCATGTGCCGCCACCTACGCCTCCGGCCGGAACCGCCGACGAGTTCGTCCAGGGACTGCCTATCGGAGGCGGCTTCCGCGTCCCCGCGATCATCGTCTCGCCCTGGACGGTGGGCGGCTGGGTGGCCTCGGAGGCGTTCGACCACACCTCGGCCCTGCGGTTCCTGGAACAGTTCACCGGCGTCCAGGAGCCGAACATCAGCGCCTGGCGCCGCGCGGCCTTCGGCGACTTCACCTCGGCCTTCCGCTTCACACAGCCGCAGCCGCTGCCGCCGCTCCTGCCCGACGACACGGCGCGGCAACTGGAGAAGGCGAAGGCGCAAGTG
The DNA here is from genome assembly GCF_019091445.1 of Streptomyces sp. GbtcB7. Lineage (NCBI taxonomy): Bacteria > Bacillati > Actinomycetota > Actinomycetes > Kitasatosporales > Streptomycetaceae > Streptomyces > Streptomyces sp. GbtcB7. The sequence continues at coordinate 77,522 of NZ_JAGXJM010000015.1, read as the reverse complement.
GCGACACTCCCCGCACCCAACCTTCCGGGCGCCGACCAGTCGTTCCCGCACCAGGAGACGGGAGACCGGCCGCACGTCTGACGGCCGCGCGGTGTGCGGGCTCCGGGGGCAGCGGCTCCGGGGTCAGCCCTGTCCGGAGGCGGTGGTCGGCGTGGTGACCAGGCGGCCGAGTTCGTCCATGGCGGCTGCGAAGTCCGCGCGGTCGGTGTCCAGGAAGCGGTTGAAGAACCAGTTCGGGACCCGCGCCTGTGTCAGCCGGGTCTGCAGCAGTACGTCCTGCACCTGCCGCGCCAGCGACAGCATCCCGGCGGCCTGCGCCTCGAGAGCTCCGGCCCGCGCGTATTGCTCGGTCTGCGTCAGCAGTGCCTTCCGCGCGTGCTCCCGCGCGGCCACGGTGTCCTGCTGCGCCTGGTAGGTGTCGACGCCCAGGAGCAGGAGCCCCAGGGAGGGGACGTACCAGTCCATGAGCACGTCGGTCAGCGGCATCCGGTTCAGCACGCCGACCAGCACTCCCGCCGCGCACCACAGGACGAGACCCGTCCGTACGAAGCCGGCGTAGCGGCGGCGGATGCGTGAGCCCCAGCCGAGGTTCTGCAACTGGCAGGCGACGACGTCGAAGGGGCGGGGCAGGTCCTGGATCTCGTAGTAGTCGCGCAGCCTCGCGGGCGATCCACGGTAGTGACGCGCCAACCGGCTGATCTCGTCGGCGGACGGCCCACGGCCGACGAGCACGTGGTTCCAGGGAAGCCCGAACAGCCTGGTGTCGAAGGTCTCTTGGAGCAGGGCCGCCCTGCGGAACTCGTTCTTCGTCCAGGCGCTCGCCCCCACGGCGTAGACGACCGCCCACACCAGACCGACGAGGCTGAGCGGCGTCAGCGCCACGGGCACGAAGACGCCGACCACCGCGCCGACCGCCAGCGCCGTGGACACCACGACATGGCCGGAGGCGAGCCGCTGGGCGCGTGCGTGCGAGGCGGATGCGGCGCGCAGGAGCCGCAGCATCTCCGGATCGTTCTGGTGCTCGACGATCGGCAGCAGCGTCCGTGGACTCATGCTGTCCCCCTGACAGTCAGAAGATCCGTAATGTCCGATGCGGCCGGACTCCGGGGACATGCCCAGGAGCCGTCCGGCGTATGCCTTCGGGCAACCGGTGGCAGGGGTCGCACCGGCGCCGCGGAGAGATCCCGACGACCCCGCAGGCGAGCACGGCTTGCAATACAGTCGGCCGGATGGGGGATGAAGCGACGCGCCGCCTCACGGTGGTGCTCGGAACCGAGGCGTCCGAGGTGCTGCGCGCCGCGGCGAACTCCCGGAACCGTGAGGTCGACCTGGCCGAACGCCGCTGGACGGCAGCGGGTTGCACCGGGGCGCGGCTCGCCGCGGTGGTGGAGCGTTCGCGGCCGCCGGCACCGCAGCGGCCGCGCACATACGTCGTCAAGGTCTGCCCCGCGGACGGCCGACGCCGCGAAGGCGCACGCCACCACGCCGCATTGGAGATGTCTCCGGCCGACTTCGCCGCCCGCCATCCGGTCTCCATGGAAGGCGACCCGATCGGACTGCCGGGCGGGGGCGAGCTGTTGCTGCAGAACATCGCCGGCGCGAGCCTGGCCCGCTGCCGTTCGATGTCGGAGTTCGCCCCGGCCGACCGGGCCCTGACGGCCGGGGCGGTCGCCCGGGCGCTGACGCAGGACTGGACCGAGGAGACCACCTGGCACCTGGACGAGCTGACGGTGTCCGGCTTCCTGTGGGACGGACTCGCCGCGACCTCCGCCACGGCGGGAACCGACCTGGCGGACGCGGCGCGCAGCACCCCGGCGCCGGGGTCGAGCAACATGCCCGACGCACGCGTCATCGGAGCCACCGTCGTGGCGGCGTCGCCTCCGGTCGTGGTCACCGGCCACAGCGCCGACGACGCCTGCGGGCCGAAGGTCTGGAACCGGGGGACCGGCGGCCAGTCGGGCGCCGTGGTCCACCGGTCGCGTGCACACGACGCCTTTGTCGGTCCGCCCAGGGTCGGCCGGACGGCCGACGGCCGGCCGTTCGTCGTCCACGCCGTCGAGGACGGCGTGGAGCTGCTCAGGCTGGACCGAACGAGCCACGACACGGCACCGGTACGGCTGCTGCTGCCCTTCACCGTCAACGACGTCACCGTCCAGGGCGACATGGTGTACCTCGCGGGCGGGGGAGGCTGGCTGATGCTCACCGTCTCGTGTCCGCCGGCCGAGGCGGACCTGCCGGTGTCTTCGCGGGGTGACGATGATTCCTGAACCGGCCCCGGGGCGGGCACGCACTTCGGCGGAGGACGCGCCGAGCGGTGTGGAGGAGCTCAGCGAGTGCCTGGGCGACGAGCGCTCGGCGCGGGCACTGGTCGAATGGGCCGAGACCATGGCGGTGACCGTGCGGCCCACGCACCCCAAGTGGGCCCCGTCCGGCAAGGGGTACACCGGAGCGGTGCTGGCAGCCGTGACGATCACACCGGGCCCGGGAACGGACGGTGTGCTGTGGGCGCAGCTCGGCCAGGACCCGCCACGCCAGCGGATCATCGCCTGGGCGCGCGACCTCGTCACGCTCCTCACGGGCACCGAACCCCCGGTCTACGCCACGGTGGAGGCGGCCGGTGAACATCTGGGCGCGACGCTGGAGGGCCGCCGCGTCCTGCTCGTGGTCGATGACGTGTGGCGGCGGGAGGACGTGGAACCCTTCCTTCGGGGCGGCAGCGGCTGCGTCCGGTTGGTGACGACCCGCAGACCCGGGGTGCTGGACGCGTCGGCGCCGCTGATTCGCATCGACCGCATGTCCTCCGCGCAGTCCCTGAACCTGCTGGCAGCGGGAGTCGAGGGAGCGGACAACACCACGCTGCTCCCGCTGTTCGAGCGCTCCGGCAACTGGCCGCTGGCGTTGAGACTGCTGAACGGCGTACTGCGCAGCATGGTTCACCGCAGCGGGATGGCCCTGCCGGACGTCGTGGCCGAGATGGCCGAGGAGCTGGACCGGTACGGTCTGGCCGGCCCCCTCGACGCCTATCCGGCCCCCGGCACCCGCACGGTGGAAGCCACGGTCGACCTCAGCCTCCACGAACTGGCCCGGATCCCGCGCACCGGCCGCGGTTCACTGGGACGGCTGGCGGCCATGGCCTGCTTCCCGGAGGACCAGCACATCCCCTACCGCTGGCTCGCCAGGCTCTGGGGAGTGACCGAACTGACCGCGCGCCGCGAGTGCGTGCGCCTGGAGGAGCACTCCCTGCTGGCCCAGAACGACCAAGAGGGCGTACGGCTGCACGACGTCATCCGTGACGTCCTGCGCCGCCGCGACCCGGAAGCGGCCCGGCAGGCACATCAGACCTTGCTGGAGGGGCATGCCGCGCTGTGCGGCGGGGCGGGCTGGCACGCCCTGGCCGCACCCGGCGCCGATCCCGCGTTCCTGGACAACGTCACCTACCACCTCGCGGGAGCCCTCGCCTCCACCGACCTCCACCGCACCACCACCGACTTCCGGTTTCTCGTCGAACGGGTCTGGCGCAGCGGTCCGGCCGCCCTGGAGGCGGAAGCGGCGCGCTACCACTCGATGTTCCCGGTCCTGAGAATGGACCGCTTCGCCATGGAACTCGGCGCGCTGGTCCACGGAGAGGCTCATCTCCTGGCTGGTCACGAGCGGCGCCTCGATCTCGCCGTCACCCTGCACAGCCGTTGTCTGGCATGGAAGGAGGTCCGGCGACGACTGCACCACACGCGCGAGGTCCTGCGCGGCGGGCTCGTCGCGACGGAACCCTTCCCCGACGATCCGGACGGCCGGCTGTGGCGGGTACTGACCGGTCACACGGGGCCCGTGCACGCGCTGTGCTGGCGGGCGGACGGCCGGGTGCTGGTCAGCGGCAGCGGGGACGGCACGCTGAGGATCCGCCGCGTCGACGACGAACGACCGGACGCGGTGGTGGACGTGGCCGGCGAAGGCGACGGCTCAGTGGTCAGCCTGTCCTGGAGCCCCGACGTCTCGACCCTGGCCGTGGGCACGGACCGCGGCGAGGTGGTCCTGGTGGATCCCTCCGAGCACCGGATCACACGGCGGCTCGTCCTCTCCGAAGAGGACCAGCAGCGCGTGATGGTCGCCTTCACTCCCGACTCCCGGGCCGTCACCGTGGCCCTCGGCAAAGAGGTACGGCTGTGGCACGAGCCCTACGACGAGGCCGGCCTGGGACCGCCGCTCCCCGGCTCGCGCGACACCTCTTGTACGGCTGTGCGGTGGCACGAGCGCGGAGGGCTCGCCGTCGGTCTCGCCGACGGCCGGGTCCACCTTTGGGAGCGGGCGGCGACAGAGGCCGAGCCCACCGCGGTCGACACGGGCGGGCCCTCGGTACAGGCACTGGACTGGCATCCCGACGGCGACCTGGTGGCCGTGATCGGCCACTCGGCGACCGTGACCGTCATCGACCGCCGAAGCGCCACGGTCGTGGCCCGGATCTCCGGACAGGTGCGTCCCGGGGCGGCGTGGTTCCAGTCGCTGTGCTGGACGTCGTCGGGGGACGCGCTGCTCGCGGGTGACAACGACGGGACTGTCTTCGTCTGGAAGTTCACCCGGCAGCCGGACGGACCGTGCCTGGAACTCGAGGACACCTTCTCCGCCCGAGGCGTCCAGGTGCGGGCGATCGCGCCTCAACCGAACGAAGACCGGATCGCCGTGGGCAGCCGTCAACCGGCGGTACGGCTCTGGATCCTCGACCGGCACTCCGCCCCGGACGCCGGGCTGGCCGAGCGGGTGAACACCGTGCTCTGGTCACCCACCGGCGTGCTGGCCGCGGGGAACGCCGGAGGCCAACTGATGGTGACCGACGGGGAGATCGGGGAACTTCCCGCCTGGTCGCGGTACGCCGTGCGGGCCCATGACGGCGACCTCAGGGCCGTGGCCTGGGAGCCGGACGGGGGGCGGCTGCTCAGCGTCGGTGACGATGGCAGGGTCCTGCTGTGGGACGCCGGACGGCGCGAGGTGATCCGTACCCTCGCGAGGAGGCTGACCTACGCGGCGGCGGTCGCCTGGAGCCCTGACGGACGATGGGCCGCGGCCGCCGACACCGACGTGGTGCTGTGGGAGACCGAGACCTGGGAACGAGTCCACACCACCCCGCTGGGGGCCAGTGTCAACGCGCTGTCGTTCGTCCCCGACGGCTCTCGACTGATCGCGGCCACCTCGTCGATGGAGGTGCGTGTCATCCACCTGGACCCCGCAGGACGTCCCACGGGGAGGATCGACCTCTGGCCGGGGCGCAGGAGTTCGGTCAGCGCGGTGTGCTGGTCGCACGACGGACGGCACCTGGCCACCGCCGGTTACGACGGCCAGGTGCTCCTGTGGGATCCCACCACGGGACGGCCACGCCATGTCCTGGAGGGCGACGGATCCGCGATGTGGTCCGTGGCCGTGTCACGGGACGGAACGAGTCTCGTGGCCGTCACCATGGACGGAACGGCGCATCTGTGGGACACCGGGACGGCGGTCGAGGTGTGCCGACTGAGGGTGGACGGCCATCTGTCCTCCTGTTCCTTCCACCCGTACGAGCATCGCGTCGTCCTCGGAGGTTCGGCGGGCCTGTACGCGTGCGAGGTCTCCTCCGATGCGGTGGACGAGCAGTGAGCACAGGCCATCCTTCCTGACGGTGTATCAGGACCAGCTCCACACCTGGTTGGTGCTGCCCGCGCATCCGAAGCCCTGGACCGGCTGACCGTCCTTCCCGGAAGAGGTGGCCTCCGCGTCCAGGCAGAAGCCGTCCGGGACGCTGACCAGTGTCCGGCCGCCGGACGGACCGGAGGTGCCGAGGCGCCACCGCTGGGCGCTCAGTCCGTTGCAGTTCCCGGCGCGGACCTTCTGGCCGTTCCGGCCGACGGTGCCGAGGTCGGCGTCCAGGCAGCGGTGGTTGCCCTGATTGACGACGATGTACTGGGAGCTCTGACCGGGCACGCGATACAGAGCCCACTTCTGGACAGCTGTGTCGTTGCACGTCCACACCTGGACATCCGGACCGCCCCCGCCCGTGGCCCCGGTGTGGGCGTCGAGACACCTGGCGACCGAGGCGCCGTCGACGCTCTCGGTCACGGTCAGCGAACCGACCCGCACCGGCCCGCGCGCCATGCCGTACAGCAGCTTCTTGGTCTCCGCGCCGGCCTTCCCGTTCACGGCGATCCCAGCCTCGGTCTGGAAGGCCTTGAGCGCGGTGACCGTCGCCTCCCCGAACTGCCCGTCGACCGTGACGTGCAGGCCGTAGCCCGTGAGCAGCAGTTGCAGGGCCTTGACGCAGTCGCCGTGGGCTTCCGAGGTGATCTCTGCGGCGCACGCGGCGGACCGAAGGTCCAGGGTCGTGGGATTCCGTGTGTCGGCCGGACTCGACGGCTTGCCCGCCGTCCGGTCCGTCGTCGGCGGGGTGGAGGGGGGCGCGCTCTTGGAGATGCTGGGCGTCGGGGTCGGGTTTCCGGTCACGGCCGGGGAGGTCTCCGGCCGGGGGCCGCCGGCGTCCGGCTGTCGCCTTGTCGCAGCAGCGTCACGGTGACGCCCGCGGCGACCAGGACGGCCGCCGTCGCGGCCCCCACTATGAACCGTCCGCGCTTCCTGGACGCGGCAGGGGCGGCAGTCGCGCCAGGTGCGGGGGATTCGGCGGGCGGGGCGCAGGGCGCGGCGGCGGGAAGTGCCTCGGACCGCTCGCCCTGGAAGGGCGCACGCTGGGAGGAACGTTTGCCTGCGGCATGTGAGGGGCCGCCGGTCGGCGCCGACAACTGATGCCCGATGGCGGTCCTGAACACCGTCTCCGGTAACGGCCGTTGCTCGGGATCCTTGTCCAGGCAGGTGCGGATGAACGCGGCCAGTTCCGCATCGACGTCCGCCACCTTGTCGAGGACTTCTTCCCGTGGCGATTCGAAGGCCACCCGGTGCAGGACGTCGACACCCGTGCCCTCGCCGAACGGCGCCTGCCCCGCGACGGCATAGGTGAGGGTGGAGGCCAGGGAGAAGACGTCGGAGGCGGCGGTCACCTCCAGGCCTCTGGTCTGTTCCGGGGACATGTAGGCGGGGGTCCCCACGTTCTGGCCCGTGGCGGTGAGGGAGGTGCCGTCGCCGGCCTGGACGACGCCGAAGTCGATGACGCGGGCACCGTCGGCCCCGAGGATCACATTGGACGGTTTGAGGTCGCGGTGAACGAGCCCCGCACGCCATATGGCCTCGATCGCGCGCCCCACGTCCGCCAGCAGCCGCCAGGCCGCCGCCGCGTCGATCGGGCCGCGCTCGGTGACGACGTCCGAGAGAGTGGGCCCCGGTATGTACTCGGTGGCGACCCAGACCAGGTCCTCATCGCAGCCGCTGCCCATCAGCCGCACGATGTGCGCCCCCTTGACGCGGTCCAGCGCGCCGACCTCCCGCTCGAAACGCTTCCGGAACAGCGGGTCTTCCGCGTATTCGGGCCGGATCACCTTGACCGCGGCCAGACCTGCCCCGCCGGTGGTGTCCCGGCCGAGATAGACCCGGCCCATGCCACCGCTGCCGAGCACCGCCTCCAACCGGTACGGGCCCGCCTGCCTCGGATCGCTCTTCCGCAGCGGGCGCACGGGCGGCGGTTCCATACCGACCGCCGCGTAGGCCAATATTTCGGACCGGCTGCGGTGCTGCACTGGCATGGGGTTCCTGGTCTCTCGCGTGTCGCGTGTGAGCGCGAGATTAGCGCAGCACACTTGTGCGACAGGCGAGTTGGCCGGATTCCGCCCGGCGCCGAGGCCATGTGTGGATGGGCCGGCGGCGACCGCCCAGCGTTGGTTGGTTTCACCCAACGCAAGGCGGGCCGGCGGCTTCGAACCACACGCGTCGTTGCGGGCAGGAGGTGGGACGTACTTCGGTCAGATGGTGTCGGCCGGGAGTTCGCCCGTGAAGGCGGCGGCCATGCGGAGCCAGGGGGCGGCCTCGTCGTGGCGTGCCTGGCGTTCCAGAGTGCGTCCGAGCATCAGGTGGGCGTAGTGCTCGACCGGGTCGCGGTCGATGATCTCGCGCAACTGCTCCTCGGCTCGCCGCAGTTGGGCGGAGTGGTAGTACGCGCGGGCCAGCAGCAGTCGGGGGCCGGTCTGCTCGGGGGCTTCCTCGACGACGGCGGCGAGCAGCTTGGCGGCCCCGGCGTAGTCCTTGGCCTCGAAGCGCGCTTGAGCCCGCTCCCAACGCTCGACGGTGGTCTCCTCGTGGGGGACACCGACACCATTGTCGAAGAGGTGCCGGGCGGTTGCCCAGCGGTCGGCCGCGACGCCGCCGTTCGGCTGGTAGTCGTTGAGGTTGTCGATCACGACGTTTCCCTTCCTGGAGTCGTGTGCGGCGGCCGTCCGGCGCTCTCGCAGCCGGACGGCCGCTGTTGAAGTCCTCGACGGCCCGCGGGACTTCGGCCTGGTGTTCATCACGAGCGGGCCCTCGCCCGGTCGAGGACTCAGCCGGTCGACCCCGCGGACAGGCGCTCGGCGTCGCGGGCGGCGACCAGTGAGGTGTGTGTCGGAGCGTCGGGTACGTCGGCCGGTCGGTTCTTGGCGAATTCCTTGCGGAGGACGGGGATGACTTCTTCGCCGAGGAGGTCGAGTTGTTCCAGCACGGTTTTGAGGGGTATGCCGATGCCGTCCACGTTGAACAGTTGGCGTTGGTAGTGGCCGAAGTGCTCGCGGAAGGTCAGTGTCTTTTCGATGACCTGCTGCGGCGAGCCGACGGTCAGTGGGGTCTGGTCCATGTACTGCTCCAGGGAGGGGCCGCCGCCCATTTGGGGGGAGTGGTCGAAGTAGGGGCGGAACTCGCGTAGGGCGTTCTGGGAGTTGTGGTGCATGTAGATGTGGCCGCCGACGCCGACGATGGCTTGTTCGGGGGTGCCGTGGCCGTAGTGGGCGTAGCGCTCGCGGTAGAGGTTGATGAGTTTTTGGAAGTGTTCCTTGGGCCAGAAGATGTTGTTGGCGAAGAAGCCGTCGCCGTAGTAGGCGGCTTGTTCGGCGATTTCGGGGGAGCGGATGGAGCCGTGCCAGACGAAGGGGGGTGTGTCGTCCAGTGGGCGGGGGGTGGAGGTGAAGGACTGCAGGGGTGTGCGGAATCTGCCTTCCCAGTCGACGGTTTCCTGGCGCCAGAGCTGGTGGAGGAGGGCGTAGTTCTCGATGGCGAGCGGGATGCCCTGGCGGATGTCCTTGCCGAACCAGGGGTAGACGGGGCCGGTGTTGCCGCGGCCCATCATCAGGTCGACGCGTCCGTCGGCGAGGTGCTGGAGCATCGCGTAGTCCTCGGCGATCTTCACCGGGTCGTTGGTGGTGATCAGTGTGGTGGCCGTGGAGAGGATGATGCGGTGGGTGCGTGCGGCGATCCAGCCGAGCATGGTGGTGGGGGAGGAAGGCACGAACGGCCGGTTGTGGTGCTCGCCGGTCGCGAAGACGTCCAGGCCCACCTCCTCGGCTTTCTGCGCGATGGTCACCATCGCCTTGATCCGTTCGTGCTCGGTCGGTGTCCGGCCGGTGGTCGGATCGGTGGTCACGTCACCGACGGTGAAGATCCCGAACTGCATCGCACCCATCTCCATGCGGTTGATGTATCAACTGCACGGTGAACGTGGCGCCGATCCTCGGTATTCCGTCTCGGTCCGGCGATCTGGGCGAGCGTGCTGAGCTCTTCCGGGGGCGAGGCGCCGATAGGGGAGTCGGCGGACGTGTTCGACATGGCGGGGCGACGGCTTCGATCGCCGCGTAGCCGGCCGGGGCGGCGACGATGAACGCCTTCTTCGGTGGCGGAAGGGCCCCGGTGTCTGGTTGACACATCAAATGTCGGGGTTAGTGTAGATGATGCATCACCTAGCCGGCCTCGGTGGACCGTAGCCGGGCGTGGCCGACCGATCACCACGCGCATTCCGGACAGGCCACTGCCGCTGACCGTATTCCCGGCGCACTCTGAGAGGGAGCCAATGAGCACGGTAGCCAGGACCGGACTTCGGGCTTTGTCGGCCTTTGAGGAGAGCGTTCTTGTACTGATCGATCATCAGCCGTTCCATTTCGCCAACGTGAACAGCCATGAGCCGACGTTGATCGTCAACAATGTCATCGGTCTTGCCGAGACCGCCAAGTCATTCGGTGTCCCGACCATTCTGACGACCGTGGTGGAGGAGCGCGGCGGCTATCTCGTCCAGGGGGTGCAGGACGTGTTCCCGGAGCAGAAGCCGATCGACAGGACGTTCATCAACGCCTGGCGGGATGATCGTGTTGTGGAGGCCGTCCAGGCGACCGGGCGCAGGAAGCTGATCATCGCCGGCCTCTGGACCGAGATCTGTGTGGCGATGTCGGCGATTCAGGCCGCGGGTGAGGGTTTCGAGGTGTACGTCGTCACCGACGCTTCGGGCGGTGTGTCGAAGGAGGCCCACGACAGGGCCGTCCGGCGCATGGCTCAGGCGGGCGTTGTTCCGATCACCTGGTCGGCCCTGATGGGTGAGCTCCAGTGCGACTGGGCCTGGGAGGAGGAATCCCTGTCGGCGGTGGCCCAGGCCGAGGCGGAGTACGACGGTGCCGCCTTCAGCCGGGAGGCGCAGCTTCTCGCCTGCCACGCGGGAACCGGCGACTGACATTACGGACACCGCAGAAGGCCCGCGCGCCGAGACCAGGGCGACCCTGTGCGCCGGCGGGCGAAGCGGCTACCGGCCGTACTGCGATCACTCGGGGCTGTGCGGTGAGTGATGCCGTCGTGCCCGCCCCGCACAAGTAGTCGCCCCTGACACCTTGGAGCCGAAGCAGATGTCTCTCACAGTGCAGTTCTCCGAATACGGCAGCACCGACGTGCTGAGTGTTGTGGATGTGCCGCCGCCCACCCCGGGCCCCGGCCAGGTACGGCTCGCGGTGCGGGCCGCGGGTGTCAATCCGATCGACTGGAAGATCCTGCGTGGCTATATGAGCCAGGTGATGCCCCTCGATCTTCCAGCGGGTCTCGGGTCCGACGTGGCCGGCGTGGTCGACCAGGTCGGAGAAGGAGTGACCGCCTTCAAGGTGGGTGACGAGGTGCTGGGGGCGTCCATCACCCCGTCCTATGCTCAGTCCGCGCTCGCCGACCCTGCCGTGCTGGTCGCCAAGCCGGCCTCCGTCCCCTGGGAGGTGGCGGGGAGCCTGGCAGGCCCGGGCATCACCGCCTGGGAGGTGCTCGACAAGCTCGAGATCGCCAAGGGGGAGACCCTTCTGGTGCATGCTGCCGCCGGCGGCGTGGGCACGTTCGCCGTGCAGCTGGCAGTGGCCCGTGGCGCGCGAGTGATCGGCACCGCGAGCGAGTCCAACCACGAACAGTTGCGCTCGCTCGGCGCGGAACCTGTCACGTATGGCGAGGGGCTGGTCGACCGCGTACGGGCCATCGCTCCCCAGGGCGTCGACGCGGTCCTCGACGCCTCCGGCCGCGGTGAGATCCCGGACTCGATCGAACTCGCGGGCGGCCCGGCGCGCGTCCTCACCCTCGTGGCGTTCGACGCCGCGGACACCGGCATCCAGGTCCACATGAGCGCGCCGGGAGAGAGCGGCGCCCAAGCCCTTCGGGACATTCTGAACCTCATGGAGACGGGACGGCTGCGGGTTCCGATCTGGCGTACCTTCCCCTTGGCGGAGGCGGCGGACGCGCTGCAGGTCAGCCAGGCGGGGCATCTGGGCGGCAAGATCGTGCTGCTTCCCGCATAGGGGAACGCTCCTCGGCACAGGCACCCAGAACCCAACGGTCGCCCCGTCCACGCACCCGAGCCCCTCCTGCGAACAGTTCGGCCCCGCCGGATGCTGATGCGCGCCCGACGGCAAGTCAGGCGCGCAGGCCCTTGAGCCCGTCGTAGGCCGCCATCACGACCTCGAGGCCTCGGTAGTCGTCCCCGGGCTCGCGCATCTGGTTGGGCACGTACGACACCGCCATGCGGGCGTCGGGTTCGATCATGACCGTCGCGCCGCCCCAGCCGCTCCAGCCGTACGTATTGCCGAACAGGCCGTACCCCATGCCGTAGCGCATCGGCATGCCCAGGAGACGGTCCTCGCCACGGAACTGTTCCTCCCACGCACGAGCACAGCCCGCCTGCGACAGCATCCGCACCCCACGCACCGTTCCGCCGCACGCCATCACCGACTGCACGAGCGCGACCGAGCGGGCGTTGCCGAATCCGCTCGCCGCGGGGATCTCCGCGCGCCGCCAGGCGACGCTGTTCCCGTCACGGACCCGTATCCCACCTCCGGCGGTAGGGGGTGCGGTCTTGCCGGGCGCGCTCGAGACGTAGTCCTCGTCGCGCGACAGCGGCGGGATCGAGAGCGCGACCCGGTGGTCGTGCTCGGCGGACAACCCGATGTGGAAGTCCGCGCCCAGCGGCCCGGCCACCTCGTCGGCGAAGAACTCGCCCAGGGTGCGGCCGGTGATCCGGCGCACGACCTCGCCGACGAGGAACCCCTGGGTCAGCGAGTGGTATCCGGCCGCCGTGCCCGGCTCCCACCGCGGAGCCTGCGCGGCGAGCCGCGCCGTGGCGGACGGCCAGTCGTAGAGATCCTCGGCCGTCGTCGGCCCGTCCCAGTCGGGCAGGCCCGCGGTGTGCGCGAGCAGGTGCCGCACCAGCACCCCGTCCTTGCCCGCCGCGGCGAACTCCGGCCAGTACCGGGCCACCGGCGCGGTCAGGTCGAGCTCGCCGCGGTCGGCCAGGACGAGGGCACACAGCGCCGTCATCGTCTTGGTGACCGACCAGACGCCCGCGATCGTGTCGCGCTGCCACGGGACCGTGCGGTCCGTGTCGGTGAATCCGCCCCAGACGTCCACCACCGGCTCACCGTCCACGAAGACCGCCACCGAGGCGCCCACGTCTCCGGCGTCGAGCAACTCGGCGAGTGCACCGGGTACCGCGGAGAAGAGATCGTCGTACGAACCCTGAATCTCGGCCATGCGCGGAACTTAGCCCGCACCGCACCACCGCGGTCAACCGAATATCCGCTACGAGGCCGCGCCTGGCTGTGTGCTGCTCCTGGATGACGTTGCTCAGTTCCCCCGGAGAACGCCGATTCGCCGCAACCACGACCGGACTTGCGCGTCGGATTCCCGGACTTCCTCGCCGCGCACCGCTCATGTCTCCGGGTCAGTCGTGGATGCGGAGGCCGGTGAGCCGGCTGACCATGGCCGGGTCACGGTGGTCGAAGAACAGAGACCTGCCGGTGTCCAGGCCGGCGATCGACGCCATCTGGTCGTCCGTGAGCTCGAAGTCGAAGACGTCGATGTTCTCCGCCATACGGTCGGCGCGTACCGACTTGGGGATCGCGACGATGCCGCGCTGGGACAGCCAGCGGAGCACGACCTGTGCCACGGACTTGCCGTGCTTCTCGGCGATCTCGCTCAGGACCGGGTGAGTGAACAGGTTGTTGCGGCCTTCGGCGAACCCGCCCCACGACTGGATCTGGACCCCGTGCTCGCGCATGACCTCTTGGTCGGTGGCGCGCTGGAAGAACGGGTGGGTCTCGATCTGGTTGACCGCGGGCGTGACGTCGTTGTTGACGATGAGGTCGACGAGCCGGTCGGGGTGGAAGTTGGCGACGCCGATCGCCCTGATGCGGCCTTCGCGGTGCAGGTTCTCCATGGCGCGCCAGGAGCCGTGGACGTCGCCGAAGGGCTGGTGGATCAGGTACAGGTCGAGGTGGTCGAGGCCGAGCTTGCCCAGCGATGTCTCGAAGGCGCGCTCGGTGTTCTCCTCACCGGCGTCCTGGATCCACACCTTGGTGGTGACGAACAGTTCCTCGCGCGGGATGCCGCTGTTCTTGATGGCTCGGCCCACGGCTTCCTCGTTGAGGTAGGCGGCGGCGGTGTCGAGCAGTCGGTAGCCGGCGGCGAGGGCGTCGGTGACCGCCTGCTCGGTCTGCTCCGGCGGGATCTGGAAGACGCCGAAACCGAGGATCGGCATTTCGACGCCGTTGTTGAGGATCACGGTCTGCATGGGATTTCCTTTCGGGAACAGCTGAGGCCGTCGTCGGGATCAGCTGAGGCCGTCGATGGACCGGCCGCTTCGGCGCTGTGGCCGTCTCCAGCCCTGCGCCGAAGCGGGCACGGTCCGGTTCAGGGGCGGATGAGGACCTTGAGGGCCTCTCGATCGGCCATGGCGCGGTAGCCGTCGGGGACTTCGTCGAGGCCGACGGCGCGGTCGAAGAGGCGCCCGGCGGCGAGCGTGCCGTCGAGGACGTCCGGCAGGAGTTCCTCGATGTAGGCGCGGGCCGGGGAGACACCACCGGTCAGGGTGATGTTCCGCATGATCATGGCCGGGCCGATGGGGCCCAGTTCGTACTGGGGTACGCCGAGGCGGCTGATGGCGCCGCCGTCGGTGACGGAGCCGAAGGCCGCCTGCAGGGCCTGCTCGGTGCCGACGGCTTCGATGACGCGATCGGCTCCGTGGCTGCCGGTCAGGTCACGAACGCGCGCGATGCCTTCCTCACCGCGTTCGGCCACGACGTCCGTGGCACCGAAGTCCCTTCCCAGGTCGGTGCGGGCGGTGTGCCGGCCCATCAGGACGATCTGCTCGGCGCCCAGCCGCTTCGCGGCCAGCACCGCCGACAGTCCGACGGCTCCGTCGCCGATCACCAGAACGGAGTCACCGCGGGTGACACCTGCGGTGACCGCGCCGTGATGGCCGGTGCCCAGCACATCGGAAAGGGACAGCAGGGAGGGCAGCAACTCGGAGTCCTCGCCGACGGGCAGCTTGACCAGCGTGCCGGTGGCCTGGGGTACGCGGACGGCCTCGCCCTGCCCGCCGTCGACGCCGCCCCAGCCGTAGCGGCCGCCGTTGCGGCACGAGGAGTGCAGGCCCTTGCGGCAGTAGTCGCAGGTGTTGTCGCAGTACGTGAACGGGGCGACCACCATGTCACCGCGCTTGACCCCGGTCACGTCAGAGCCGGTCTCCTCGACGACGCCGAGGAACTCATGGCCCATGGGCCGCCCCTGTTCGCCGGCGGGCATGGACTTGTACGGCCACAGGTCACTGCCACAGACGCAGGACAGGACGACTCGTACGACGGCGTCGGTGGGCTGCTGGATGACCGGGTCGGGCGCGTTCTCCACGCGCACATCGCCCGCGCCGTACATGAAGGTTGCTCGCATGAGGGATCTGTCCTTACTGGGTGTGTCGTGGACGGGGTGTGTAGTAGGCGGGGTGTGTTGTCGATCGGGGGCCCGCGCCGCACGGAGGCCGGTCACGTACGAGGAGCGGGTCGCAGGCTCAGAGTGGCCAGGACAGTCACCCCCACCGTCGCCGCGGCGATCAGGAGACTGGTGTGCAGCCCGTCGACGAACCCGGCCCGGTCGGCGACCAGCGCTCCGAAGGCGGCGACTGCCAGGGCGCCGCCGAGCTGCCGGGCGGCGTTCAGCACACCGCCGGCGACGCCGGCCCGCTCGGCGGGCACGCTGTCCAGCAGCAGCGCCACCAGCGCGGTCACGGCCATCGCGCCGCCGGCGCCGACCGGCATCATCAGCACCACCGACAGCCACACCGGCGCTCCGGCCGGCACGGCCACCATGGCCAGCAGGCCCGCGACCATCAGCAACTGACCGCTGATCACCGGCATCCGCGCACCGAACCGCATCGACAGGCGGGCGGCCACCGGGCTGATGAAAGAGGTGAGCACGGTCATCGGCAGGAAGGCCACGCCGGTGGCGAGCGCGCTCAGCCCGTGCACCTGCTGGAGGTACAGCCCCAGCAGGAAGATCATCCCGTAGAAGCCGATGTTCAGGGCGAACCCGATGGCGACCGAGAGTGACATCGTGCGCGAGCGCAGCAACGGCAGCGGCGTCATCGGATGCCGGCCGCGGGCCTGCGCGATGACGTAGCCGACGCCTGCCACGACCGCCACGGCGAAGGCGACCAGGACCCGCGCGGTGCCGAACCCGTCGGCACCGGCCTCGATGGCCGCGTACGTCAGCCCGCCCAGGGCGGCGACGGCGGCGACCTGGCCGGTCCGGTCGAAGGGCACCGACCGGCGCGGGGAGGGCTGGGCGCGCTTGAGGAGCGCGAGGGCCACCGCGCCGACGGGCAGATTGACGAAGAAGATCATCCGCCAGTCGATCACGGTGAGCAGACCGCCGGCCACGGGCCCGGCCGCCGAGCCGACGGAGCCGCTCACACCCCACAGGGCGATGGCCCGCGCCCGCGCCGCCGGGTCGGGGAAGGCCTCCCGCAGCAGGGCGAGGGAGGACGGTACGACCATCGCCGCCCCGACCCCCTGCACCAGCCGCGCCGCCACCAGAACGCCCAGGTTCGGCGCCATCCCGCACACCGCGGACGCCACGACGAACAGGCCCAGGCCCCCGGCGAACGCCTGGCGGGCCCCGACACGGTCACTGATCGCGCCCGCGGACAGCAGGAACGCGGCGAAGGCGAGGGTGTAGCCGTCGACCACCCACTGCAGCCCGGTCATCCCGCTGTCGAAGCCGCGCCCGATCGAGGGCAGCGCGACGTTCACGATCATCGCGTCGACCATGATCGTGAAGAAGCCGAGCAGTACGGCGGCCAGCGCCGGGCGCCCACCGGACCTGCTGTGCGGTGGCAGGCCGACAGCGGTGGCGTGGAGAGGGGTGGGCGAGGCGGGCGTGGACACCGGACGATCTCCTGCACTGGGACGGGCGAGGTGCTGACGGAGATCGAGCCTCGCGCCTTCGCGGCGGCGGTGGCAGGCCGGGCTGTGCCGGGGATCGGCGTTCGGGGGTAATGACAGGGCCCCCCACACGCCTGCCACACAGGTCAGCGCGGTGTGACACTGACCGTATGGCATCCGCGCAGAGCAGCGGCGGCGGTACGGAGCTGGGCCAGTTCCTGCGCGCGCGCCGCACCCAGACCCGCCCCGACCAGGTCGGCCTCACCGTGGGTCCCGGCCTGCGCCGCACCCCCGGCCTGCGCCGCGAGGAACTGGCCACGCTCGCCGGCATGAGCATCGACTACTACGTCCGCATGGAGCGCGGCAAGGAGACCCGCCCCAGCCCCGCAGTGCTCGACGCCCTCGCCCGCGCCCTGCACCTCGACGACGCCGAGCACCAGCACCTGCGCGAGCTCGCCGCCCGGGCCGCCCGCTACGCCCCCGAACCCCCTCCGCCGCCCAGCAGGACCGTGCGCCCGCACCTGAAGCTGGTCCTGGAGGCGCTCCGGCCGAGCCCGGCCTACATCATCAGCCGCAGCATGGATCTGCTCGCCTGGAACCCCGGAGGCCTCGCCCTGTACGCGGGCCTCGCCGACTGGCCCGTCACACAGCGCAACCTGGCCCGCTACTTCTTCCTCCACCCCACCGCGCGCACCCTCTTCCCCGACTGGGACGAGCTGGTCCGCGGCTGCGTC
Organism: Streptomyces sp. GbtcB7; assembly: GCF_019091445.1. Classification (NCBI taxonomy): domain Bacteria; kingdom Bacillati; phylum Actinomycetota; class Actinomycetes; order Kitasatosporales; family Streptomycetaceae; genus Streptomyces; species Streptomyces sp. GbtcB7. Next base: position 60,202 of record NZ_JAGXJM010000015.1, on the reverse strand, counting down.
GCCCGGCTGCGCAGCCTGGCCGGCACCGCCCCCGACGCGCCCGACCTCACCCACCTGGTGGGTGAACTCCTCCTCAAGAGCCCCGACTTCGCCAAACTGTGGGAGCGTTACGACGTCGTCGGACGCAAGAGGATCCAGAAGACCTTCCACCACCCCCAGGTCGGCGTCCTCACCCTCAGCGGTCAGAGCATGAACCTCGAAGGCACCCCGGGCCAACGCCTCGGCGTCTACACCGCCGAACCCGGCACCCCCGACCACGACGCCATGCTCCTGCTGGACGCGATCGCCCCCGAGCCCGCCAGGCACCGGGACATGAAGCCGGAACAGCTACCGCACTCACAGCCCTGACCTTGACTTCAACTGTTCCGACAGGGCCCACAGCCGTCGTGCGTTGTCCGGATCGACGGCGTAGCGGGCGACTCCACGCAGTGTGCCGGAGCGACGGTCGATGACCTCGGTCTCGTTGCAGTCGACGAAGTAGCGGCCGCCGACGCCTTCGAGGAGGGGGGAGGTGGCGAGGAGCACCGAGGTGGCGGCGCCCTGCTCGACGGTCTTGATGAGGTGGGCGGGAACCCTTCAGCTCCCGCGGCCGCCGGTGTGGCGCTGGAGGTTGGTGTAGATCGCGCCCGGCATCAGCGCGTTGGTGATGATGTTGTCGCCGGCCCAGCGACGGGTCGCCTCCACCGCGAAGAGGACGCCCGCGGTCTTGGACTGACCGTAGGCGAGCCATGGATCGTAGGGGCGGAAAGCGAAGTTGACGTCGTCGAACACCACCGGGGACTGCTGATGACCGGTGGAACTGACCACGACGACACGGGCGGCCCCGTCGGCGGCCAACGCGCCGTGCAGGCCAGTGGTGAGAGCGAAGTGGCCGAGATGGTTGGTGGCGAACTGCCACTCCCAGCCCTGTTCGGTGTACTTCTCGGGGCAGGCCATGACGCCCGCGTTGTTCACCAGCACATGCAGTGGGCCCTCCCAGGCGGCGGTGAAGGCGGTGACGGACGCGGGGTCGGTCAGGTCCAGGTGGGCGACACGCACCTCCTGGTTGCCGGTCGACCCGGTGATGTCCTTGGCGACACGTTCGCCCGCCGTCATGTCCCGGACGGCGAGGGTCACTTCCGCACCGGTGCCGGCGAGGGCGTGGGCCGTTGCCGCCCCGAGGCCGGAGGAGGCGCCGGTGACCACGGCGCGCCGGCCGGTGAGGTCGATTCCCTGCGCGACCTCGGTGGCCGTGCTGGAGAAACCGAACGGGGTCGTGATGGCACTCACGGATGAACTCCTTGCGGTGAGCTGAGGTTGCTGTGCGCTGATCCGCGTGCGATCTTCCGCGCTCAGGGCCTGAGCAGTCGGTCCTGCTCCACCGGCGGAGTCCCGTCGTGCCAGGGCAGGGCCTTGCCGAAGCGGATCAACTCGCCGTAGAGGGCGGGATCGACGTGCTCGGTGAAGACCAGGTCGAGCACCGCACGGGCGGCCTCGGAAGGCGACTGGGCCTGGCTGAAGTCGCTGAACCAGGGCCGGGAGGTGGCGGTGTCGACCATGCCGGGGCACACGGAGGCGATCAGGGTGCCGTCGGCGAGGTCGTGCTCGCGGCGCTCGGCCGCGACCGCGCGGACGGCGGCGACCTGGGCCACCTTCGAGGGCACGTTCAGCCAGCGCGGCCAGCCCGCCTCCTCGGCGGTCCTGTTGTGGATGGCGCTGCGCCAGGACTCGACGGCGTACTCGACCTGGTCGAGGCTCGCCCCGTCGAACAGGTGGTGCAGCCGCGGATCGAGGTGGCCGAGGGTGCCCAGGCTGCTGGCCACGACGATCAGTCGGCCGCCCGGACGCAGGACGGGGCCGAACGAGCGCAGGATCGCGTGGGTGGCGGTGTTGGAGACGTCGATGAACTCGTCGGCGCGCTCGGCCTGGGACTCCTCGGGCAGCAGTCGGGCGACGGCGTTGGAGAGCACGACATCGACGCCGCCGTGCCGCGCCCGGAGTTCGTCGGCGAGTCGGGCGATGTCGTCGGTGTCGGTGACGTCCAGGACCTGGCCCTGGACATGGCCGCGTGTGCCCGGCAGTTGGGCCACTTCGCGGGCGGCGTCCGCGACGCGCTGGTGGCTGCGGCCGGTGAGCAGTACGAGGTCGTCGGGGTCCATACGGGCCGCCAGCCCTTCGGCGAGCGCACGTCCGAGTCCCTGGTTGGCGCCCGTGACGAGGGCGATTCGCGAAGCGTTCATGCATGCCACGCTAGAAACGCGGCGTCCATGAGTCCAACGAGATTCACGCACAGCTAGTATGCGTAATCGGCATGGGCATGGGCATGGGCATGGGCATGGGCATGGGCAAGTGATCAATGATCACGGATTTGGAAGCGTCATGGACTTCACGGATGTGTCGCTGACCGCGCTGCGCGTCTTCCGTGCCGTGGCCGAACAGGGGACCTTCACCGCCGCCGCGGCGTCGCTGGGCTACACCCAGTCGGCGGTGTCCCGGCAGATCGCCGCGATCGAACGCGTGGCAGGAGCGGAGCTGCTGGAGCGGCGGCGCGACGGAGTACGGCTGACCGCGGCCGGTCTCGTCGTCATGCGCCGTGCGACGACCGTGCTCGACGAGATCGACGCGACCGCGCGCGAACTGTCCGGCCTGCCGGGGCAGACCGGGACGGTCCGGCTGGGATGGTTCCCCAGTGCCGGGGCCGTCCTGCTGCCCCGAGCCCTGGTCGCGCTGCGCCGCACGGACCCCGGCCTGCACATCGTCAGCCGCGAAGGCACAACTCCGGCGCTCGTGCGCGCGCTGCGGGCCGGCAGCCTGGACCTCGCCCTCCTGGCGTCGGCGCCCCCGTTCCGCCCGCCGGACGCCGAGTCGCCTCCACTGGCTCTGCACACGCTCACCGAACGCGCGCTGTGTCTGGCGCTGCCCGCCACCCACCCGCTCGCCCGCGGCGAGTTCGTCGACGTGGCCGATCTGCGCGGGCAGCGCTGGATCTCCGGCTCCTCCTCCGGTGAGGACCGGCTGATGGGGGTGTGGCCCGGTCTGGACGAACGCCCCGAGATCGCCCACACCGCCCGCGACTGGCTGGCCAAGCTTCACCTCGTCGCCGCCGGGTGCGGACTGACCACCGTGCCACCCGCACTCATCCAGGCGGCACCACCAGGGGTACGCATCCTTCCCGTGCGCGGTGGGCCCCAGGAGCAGCGGCGTCTGTTCCTGGCCCGCCTTCCTCACCCGCCGAGCGAACCGATCACGCGCGTGGCAGCCGCCCTCCGTGCCGCGGCCCTCGACGGCGACCCACCGGGCTCAGACCCGTGACGATCTCGCTTCCCACATGTCACTGCCGGCTCGGGGCGACACGGACGTTGACGTTCTTCATCAGTGGCTGATCGCTTTGCGTGCTGTAGTCGGCCGCACCGATGAGGGCGTTCATCTCGGGCATGTACCCCGCCGCGCAGCCACGGGGCATGTCGTAGCTCAACGCCCGGTATCCGGTGAGGGAGCGCTTGCTGCCGTCCTTGGAGGTGGCCGTGATGTCGACCAGGCTGCCGGGGGTGATGCCACGGGAACGCATGTCGGCGCGGTTCATGAGGACAAGTGTGCGCAGGTTCTTGACACCCCGGTAGCGGTCGTCGTCGGAGTAGATGGTCGTGTTCCACTGGTCGTGGGAGCGCATCGTCTGCAGCACCAACATGTCGTCCTTGGGCACGACATCCGGCAGTACGGCGGCGGAGAACTCGGCCCGGCCGGACGGGGTGAGGAACACGAGTTCGCGGGCCGGTTGCTTGATCCGGAACCCCAGCGGCAGCCGGACGCGGCGGTTGAAGTCCTCGAAGCCGTCCAGGACTTGGGCCATGGTGTCCCGGATACGGTCGTAGTCCTCGATGTACTGCTCCCAGGGGACGGCGCTGTCGGGAAGACTCGCCCGCGCCATGCCGGCGATGATGGCGGGTTCGGACAGCAGATGTGGCGACGCCGGGCGCTTCATGCCGAGCGACAGGTGCACCATGCTCATGGAGTCCTCGACGGACGTGGCCTGCGGCCCACGGCGCTGGTGGTCCTTCTCCGTCCGGCCGAGACACGGCAGGATGAGTGCCTTCCTGCCGTGGATCACGTGGCTGCGGTTGAGCTTCGTGCTGACCTGGACCGTCAGTTCGCAGCGCCGAAGTCCTTCGGCGGTGTACGTGGTGTCGGGCGCGGCCATCGCGAAGTTGCCGCCCATTCCGACGAACACCTTGACCGTGCCCCGGTGCATCCCCTCGACCACGCCGACCGTGTCCAGCCCGTGCGCACGGGGAGGGTCGATGCCGCAGACGTCGGCGAGCCGGTCGAGGAACTCGGCTGTGGGCCGGTGGTCGATGCCGCAGGTACGGTTCCCCTGCACGTTGCTGTGCCCGCGTACAGGTGACGGCCCGGCACCCTCGCGCCCCAGGTTCCCGCGCAGCAGCAGGAGATTGACGATCTCCCGAACGGTGTCCACACCGTGTTCGTGCTGGGACACCCCCAGACACCAGCTGATCAGGGTCCGGTCGGACCGCGAATACACGTCGGCGGCCTTCAGGATGTCCGCGCGCGTCAGCCCGGACTGGCGCTCCAGCTCCTGCCACGGTGTCGCCTCGCACAGGGCCCGGTACTCCTCGAACCCCTGGGTGTGGCGGTCGATGAACTCGCGGTCGAGTGCCTTCGGGTCCGAGGCCGACTCCTCGATCACCGCCTTGGCCATGCCGCGCAGGAGCGCCATGTCGCCGCCCGCACGGACCTGCAGGTTGAGCGTGCTCGTGCGCGTCGACTTGAACAGGGCCATGTCGACGAACTCGTGCGGGACGATGGTCCGGGTGGCTGCCGCCTCGATGAGTGGATTGACGTGCACGATCTGCGCACCCCGCCGATATGCCTCGGCGAGCGCGGTCAGCATGCGCGGAGCGTTGGAGGCCGCGTTGACGCCCATGATGAACAGGGCGTCGGCACTCTCCCAGTCGGCGAGGTCGGCGGTGCCCTTTCCAGTGCCGAGCGACGCCTGCAGGGCGCGTCCGGACGCCTCGTGGCACATGTTGGAGCAGTCGGGCAGATTGTTGGTGCCGTACTCACGGGCCATCAACTGGTACAGGAACGTCGCCTCGTTGCCGAGGCGTCCCGAGGTGTAGAAGGCGGCTTCGTTCGGGTCGTCGAGGGCCCGCAGCTCGCTTCCGACGAGCTCGAACGCGGCCTTCCAGGTGATGGGCTCGTAGTGGTCCGTCTCCTCGTTGTAGACCAGCGGCTCCGTCAGCCTGCCCGTGCCCTCCAGCGCGAAGTCGGTCCATGTCGCCAGCTCCGAGACGGAGTGCGCGGCGAACAGCTCACGTCCGGCACGCTTGGGCGTCATCTCCCAGGTGACGTGCTTGATGCCGTTCTCACAGATGTCGAGCTTGAGACCCTTGGTGTCGTCGGGCCACGCGCACCCCGGGCAGTCGAACCCCCCGCTCTCGTGGTTCATCTTGAAGATGGCGCGTGGCCCGTCGATCAGCGTGTGTTCCCGCAGGAGGACGTGCGTGACGCTCTTGGCGGCACCCCAGCCGGCGGCCGGATGATGGTAGGCCCGCTGCGACGGGTGCTTCTCGGTGGTGGGGCCCTCGCCTCCAGCCGGTGTCTCCGCGCCGTGCGGCGATTCGTTGTCCGCGACAGCCTTGTCGGCATCCGAGGTAGTCATGCTGGTCAGCCCTTCGTATCTGCCGCCGAAGGAGTATGTGGAAACGCTACAACCATCCTGTGGCTCCCTCAAACGGGCCACAGACGCATACGCACCCCACGGTCGTCATGCGGCGCCCGCGGGTCGTCCGCGTCGGTCGTATGTGCGGGATTCATGTGGTCCGATGAAGGCGCTCGAGCAGCACATAGGCACGCTGCTCCGCGGCTGCCAGTTGGGCGGGGTCGACATCCGCCGCGTACAGCTCCCCGGCGGCGGCGTCGTCCGCCTCGCGCAGTTCCACCACTGCCACGGCCAGCTGTGTCTGAACGGCAGGGTGCGGTACGGCGGCGGAGTCGGCCAGTGCCTGTTCGGCGCGTTCGGATGCTTCGCCGCACGCGGCCAGCGCTCGTTCCACACGTGCTGCCGGACGCCCGTGGACCACCAGCAGGGCACAGGCCAGACCGATGAGGATGCCGAGGAGACTGCCCAGCGTCCGGTCGTGGACGAGCGTTCCCACAGGGGCGGGGGATGCCAGGTCGCTCATCAGCAGTGCGAGCGGCGTGAGGAAGACGACGCCGAGGCCGTAGTTCCGGGCCACGGTGTATTCCAGCAGGAATTCGAAGACCACGATCAGGGCCACGAGAGCCGTCGGCGCCGGGTGGGTGGCCAACACGCCGAACGCGATCAAGAGCCCGGCCGCCGTACCCAAGGTGCGTTGGAGGGCACGCTCCAAGGTGGAGCGGACGTTGACGGAATGCAGGACGGCGGCCGCGGAGAGTGCGGCCCAGTAACCGTGTCCAAAGCTCAGGAACGCAGCCAGGCCACCTGCCAGGCCGGTACCGAGAGCCATCCGGAACGCGGGGACGACAAGGACCGCGACATGGCCCGGGCTGCCGGCACCGGTCCCCACGGTCAGTTCGGCGGCGCGCCGGGCCGCGGGACCGGCCTCGTCCGGATGGCCGGGTGCCGTATCTGCGGACGGGGCGGACGGGGCGGACGGGAACATCGGGTGCGGCAGCGGGGCTGGGGGACGACGGTACCTGACGGTCAGGTACCGAGCCTGCACACGCAGGTACCGCGCTGTCGGGGCGTCGGGAGTCTGTCGGCATGCGGAGGTGATCAGGAGCGACCAGGCGAGGTCGGTCAGGAAGACACATGTCCCGCTCCGCTCGCCGTGCCGCTGATCGGTTGTCAGGGGGCTCAGGCCGAGCGACTGATACGCCCGGAGGACGGCGGCGGTTGCCCGGTGCCGTGTGTGCCCGGATTCGTCGGCTCCTCCGCCTGCTTCCAGCAGGTCGGCGAGTTCGCGGAGGGCCACGGCCACCGCGAGCCGCTGCGGGCGGTCCGGGTGCACGACCCAGCCCACCAGTGCCAGTGCCCAGGCCGTGGCCGCGCCCGTTGCGGCGAGCCCTGTCTGGGCGAGCACGTCGGTGACCCTGTCGGCCGGGCCGTTGGCCGCCACGGCGAACGAGAAGAGCATCAACACGGCACCGAGGCCACTCAGCCGTGTCGCGTCGCAGAGGAACTTCGCCAGGCCAGCCGTGCCCGCCATCGCGGCAATCACCACGGCAGCGCCGAGACCTCCCGCTTGCGGATCGGTCAGCGCGGCGAGCGTCGCACCAAGCCCGACGCACATCGTCATGGCCACCGCGGCCACGGCGAGGACGCGGGCGCGACGGCGATAGGGCAGGTTGCGCCCGAACGTGGTGGTGAACGCGCCCAGCATGGGAAAGACGGCGAGCGCGGTTCGTCCGGAAAGCACCAACGGCACCGCGGGCAGCGCCATGGCCAACGCCGCGCGCAGAGCGAAGAGGAGCGCTCCGTCCACCGCGTGCAGGGTGAGCGCGCCGCGCGGCGAGAGTACGCGCGTCACATGGGTGCGGTGATGGTGGGGCATAGTACCGAGACCGTCCGGAACACCATGATAATTGCGCGACCCACCCGTGGAATTGCCACATCGGCCCACTTCTTCGAGATCAGTGAACGAGGATTCCTGCGAAGAGGTTGATGGCGGTAGCCAGAATGCTCGTGCCGAAGACGTACGACAGCAATGTGTGCCGGAGCACCATCGAGCGGATCACCGCATTGGAGACGTCGGTGTCGGAGACCTGGTAGGTCATGCCGAGGTTGTAGCTGAAGTAGAAGAAGTCCCGGTACGCCGGCGGCTGGTCGGAGTTGAAATCGATCCCGCCCCCGGAATCCACGTAGTAGAGGTACGCGTAGCGGGTTGCGTACATCAGATGCAGTGCCGCCCAGGCCATGAACACGCCGAGCAGCGCCGTCGCGGCATGGCCGCTGTCGGAGTTGCCGAGCAGGAATACCACGATGCCGACCAGACCGCACAGAGCGACGGTGACGACGACGATTTCCTCGAGGACGGGGCGCAGGTCCTCGCGTCGAGCGTTGCGTCGGGTCGAGGCGGCGTCCATCGGCCACAGCACGATCCAGCCGACCACCACGAAGAATGTCTGGGTCGCGGCGATACCCGCGAGAATGGCCAGCGGTGTGTCGCTGGACAGCGCGACGGCCACGCCGACCGCCGCTCCGACGGCGACCGCGATGGCAAGCCGTGGGACTGCGGAAAGCGACAAACGGATGCTCACGCTCACAAGCCACAACGGTAGTGCTTCGTGGCTGCTCGGCACGGCGAGAGCGGGACCAGAGGGTGACGGTATCCCGCCCACAGCCGGGCCTACGGGACGGCCCCGCGTCGTGATCGCGTCACGAGCTCCTACGGGACCGGAACTCCTTACCGGTGGCGGGGCCGCGACCGCGGTGTCGGTGGTATCCGGCATCGCGCTCATGGCGTGAGCACACGGCCTCTGACCTGGCGGTTGTGACGGCGGCGCATCACCTCGAAGGGGAGTACCGTGGCCCCGCAGTAAGCGGCCGCTCCCATCCAGATCGGCAGCATGAAAATGAGCGTGAACGAGCTGACGATCCAGCCCGTCGTGAACGTCACGTCGGCCCATAGGGGAAAAAGCGCGAGCCGGGTGGAGAACAGAGGGATCGGTCGTCCTGGGCTGCGTGACGCGGCGTACTGCACATAGGTGATGCTGGACAATGCCCCGACGATGACGGCGGCCGTGATGGTGATGATCTGCATGAGAATCTCCTGATCTGAGAAATTCTGCATCCAGAAAAGTTCACCGAGGGGCTTCGCGTCATGTCACGGAACAGCGTGACTTGAAATCAGGAACCGATCCTGATAAATGCCGCGCCCGCATCCCTACACGGGTGTATGGCCCACCAGGTAGTCCCGCACGGCTTCGGGCAGCCCCGCGTCGATGGCTTCGGCGAACGGAGCCCAGCGGATCTGTTCCGGGCCGAGTCGCGCCTCCGCCGAGGGGGCCTGGCTCAACAGCTGGCACACCACAGCGGGCCGTGCGTCCTCTCCAGCCGTCCCCTGCGGCCGCAGCACCGATGTGCCGTCGACCAGGTACCCGGTGAGCTCGTACACCAGGCGCGCCGCGCCGGCCTGCGCCGACTCGGCGGGCTGCGGGGCGCCCGACGGCAGCCCCCAGCTGTCCTGCGCGGCCACCATCAGCAGACGCCCGTCGTACACGACGACCGCGTCCACCACGCCCCGGGCAGCCTGCTCCAGCATCATGGCTCAACCGTCCCTTTCCTCCTCGCGCGACCGGCCGACCGGCCGCGTCCGAGCCCCCATTTCCTACCCGGGGCACATCGGTTCACGCGGCGCGGCGAGCTCGCGACCATGGTCGCAAACAGCTGAATCGCCCACCCTCACCCAGCTGTTCCCCCTGCACAACGGGAGCAGGAATGACCAGCGAAGCCGGGGCGATCAGCGCCGAAGCCCGTCGGGCGCTCGAACAGGAGCTTGCGGATCTGCACGCCGAACGCGACGCGGTCGCGGCAACCCTGGGCGGCGCGACCGTGACGGTGCGGTCCCTGGGCGCCCCGTAGGACCCGTGTCGCCGTCTCCCGGAGCAATTCCCGTCCGCACGGGCGCCGTGCGGTCACGAGCCGAGTGCCACCACAGCCTCGTCGGTGTACACCAGGAAGGTCAGGCTCTGGCGGAAGTACAACTCGATCTCGTTCGCGTCATGCGCGGTGTAGCCGATCGCGAGGTCCTCACCGAGCCGCAGTTCGAAGTCCCCACCGCGGGTGGACAGCAGAAAAGCGCCGTCGACCGCGGGCGCCCAGATCGGCGGGGCGTCCAGCATCCGGCTGAGATGCTCCGTGATCGGATAGCCGTGGTCGGACGTCTCGCTCACCAGGGTGTACGCGTCGGCGCCCAGCAGCAGCGAATACGGGCCGGCTACTCCGGCCAGGCGCAGGGTCGTCAGCGCGCGGCTGACGGCATCCGGGTAATCACGTGTCTCCGCCGGCAGACCGTGCACTGGATGGGAGGTGCGCCTGCGCAGCCCGTCGATGCCCGCTGCCTCGTATCCCTCGAAGACGGCCCGGTCTTCGGTGAACGCCATGGCGCGCGCCGCGTCCTTGACCGGTTGCCAGTCGGAGTCGTTCGAGCCGCGCTCTACGTCGTCCACCGCATCGCGACCGACCTTGAAGGGGACGCGCAGTTCGACCAGGGGCTGTACTTGGCGCAGGAGAGCGGTGACGCCCGGTCCGGGCCCTTCGATGCGGGTGAGATGGCCGGTGCCGACCGAGGCAAGCGCGGGACCGTCGGGTCCGGTGACGTCCACGACACGACGGCCCCCCACGTTGCGCTGGAAGGTACGGCGGGCTTCCTCCTCGATCTGTGCCCATGCCTCGGGCGTGATCGGCGCGAGTTCGCGGTGCAGGTTGTTCATACCGTTGGGCGTGGACACGTGATCAGGCTCCTTTGAGACTGCCGATGCCCAGGGAGCCCTCGGTCGCCGACGCTCCGGTGGGCGCGGCGGGTGGGTCGTCGAGGAAATCGGCGCTCGGTACGTAGAACAGACAGCCGGTGACCGCCGTGGAAAAGTCGAGGATTCGGTCGTGGGTATGGGGGTGGTCACCGAGGAACATGTTCCTCAGCATCTGTTCGGTCACCTCGGGAGTGCGCGCATAGCCGATGAAGTAGGTACCGAACTCCCTTTGCCCGATGCTGCCGAACGGCATGTTGTCACGGACGATCTTCCGTTCGTTTTCGTCCGCGTCGGTGATGGTGTTCAGTGCTACATGCGAGTCCGCGGGTTTGATGTCGTCCGGCATTTCGACGTTCGCCAGCTTTGTGCGGCCGATGACCCTTTCCTGTTCCTGCGTGGGCAACGCGTTCCAGGCGGCAAGGTCGTGCACGTACTTCTGCACGATCACGTAGCTGCCGCCCGCGAAATCGGGGTCCTCGTCACCGATGAACACCGCGTCGACCGCGACCTGACCCTCGGGGTTCTCGCTGCCGTCGACGAAGCCGAGCAGGTCGCGCTCGTCGAAGTACTTGAAACCGTGCACCTCGTCCACCACGGCGACCGCTCCGTAGAGGCGTTCGCCGATCAACTGGGCCAGTTCGAAACAGAGGTCCATGTGGTGGGCTCGCAGATGGAAGAGCAGGTCACCTGGGGTGGACGGGGCTCGATGCCGGGAGCCCGTCAACGCGACGAACGGATGCAGATCGTGTGGGCGGGGTCCTGCGAAGAGCCGGTCCCAGGCGGCGGAGCCGATGCCGACGACGCAACTCAGCTCCGCGTCCGGAGCGCGGAAACTGACCGATCGTCGCAACCCGGCCACATCCTGGAGCAGATCGCGAACAGCGGGCTCGCCGCCAGGTGCCATGGTGCACACGAGGAACAGGGCGGCTTTGGCGGGCGGGGTGATCACGAACTGCGACTCAACCACGGAGCCTGCCTCCTACTTGTCGTGGCTATGGCGCTACGCACGGCAGGATAACGTGAGGAAACAAAATAAATACTAGGATTGGGTTACGGCGATGTCGACCGGTGCGGGTACACAGGGGCCTGCCTGCGCGAATCGCACCCGACCCCTGGTGGTCGAGGATTAGCGCCCCATCCATTGCGCCTTCTTCACGAGGGAATCCTGGAGATCCGTAAAAAAGGGTCGCGAAAGGGTTGTGGCGGACAGGACTTCGAGGCGAAGACCCGCCGGGGCGAACCGGTCTACGCCACGCGGCCGAGGTTGCCTTCGAGGGTCGTCCGAGTGATCGGAGGGCGGTCCCAGAGGGCGAGGAGTTCGTTGGCGAGGGCCACGATCGGGAGCGGGTGGCGGATGCCGTGGATCTCGATGGAGGCGGCCGACAGGCTACGCGGGACGGCTCCGGCATCGAGCAGGACACGCCAGTCCTCCGGCCCGAGTTCCAGGAACTCGAGCCCGGTCAGCTCGGCGATCTCCAGCGGGTCGGCGAGCGTACCGGGGTAGGCCGTGAGGGTCCGCAGGCGGGGGAGCCCGATGACGGGGGCGAGGCTGAGCGGCTCCCCATGATGATCTGTCCCGTGTGTCCGCGCGGGCCCGGTGTCAGGTCCACCGCGATGCGGTCGCCGCCGCCGTTGTCGCCGAAGACGATCCAGCCGGGGGAGCCGACCAACCCCTGCACCGCGGCGTCGGGCCGCGTGCCGACCGCCTTCATCGCCGCGAACTTCCAGGGGGACGGACGGGACGGAGCGTCCGCGATGTACAACTCGTCCAGGGAAAAGAGCTCGCAGCCGACCGCATCGGAGACGCGCTCCGCCGCCTCGTGGTCGTCGCCCCAGTCCTCCCACCGCGCCCGGGTCACGCGGTAGAGCACCTTCAGCTCGTCGGGCAACACGACGCCGAGGCGCGCTTCCGCGGCGGCGATCTCCGCCTCGGTGGCGCCGATGGCATCGGGGATCCGCTCGCGGAGCGTCCGCTCCAGCGACGCCAGATCCACCGACGGGGCGGGCACCGCTGCGGGGACCGGTTCGGGAAGACGGCGCCAGGGCTCGGGGACGGCATCCTCGACCAGGATGAGTGAACCCGGATGCGCATTGCCGATACCGGGCTCCGCGGCGGGGCTGGGGTGGAGCAGGTGGAGAGTACGGCACTCCCGTCGCGCGAGATCTCCGCCGCGAACGAGATGTCGTCGACACCCGCGTCCGCGAGTGCGCCCCGCACCCGCTCCACCGCGTCGAACTCGTCCTGCATGTCCTCGATCTGGAGGGCTCGTCCGGGCTGCGGGCGCCGCCGCGGCATGGGCAGGCTCGACCCGTGTCGGCCGATCCGTCCCGCCACGTAGCCGCCCGGTGCGGCGATGCTCTCCGCGTCGACGGTTCGCAGAAGCCGCAGCACGGGCTCCCAGGTCGCGAAGTCATGTAGCGAGGGCAACGGCGGTCTCCGGTCGCTCTGGTGAACTGGCCTCGCGCTCTCGCGAGTACGGGTGGGCCGTGTGGTGGCGCAGGCCGTTGTCGGGCTGCTCATGGCTACAAGTTGTAGCCTCCCGACACCTCGATGTTCTGAGCGGTGACCCAGCGGCTCTCCTCGGAGAGCAGGGCGGCGATCATCATGCCGATGTCATCGGGTTCGCCGACCCGGCCGAGAGCGGTCTTCGCCGCGAGGGCCGGGACGACTTCGGGAAACCGCTCGAAGGCGTCGTCGGCGATCCGGGTGCGCGTCGAGCCCGGCGAAAGGGAATTGACGCGGATGCCTCGCGCGCTGAACTCCTTGGCCATGTAGCGGCTCAGCACGTTGAGGCCGCCCTTCATCGACGCGTAGGCCGAGTATCCGGGCTCCAGGCCGGACCCCATCGCCGAGTTGCTGCTCGTGTTGACGATGGCCCCACCGTCTTCCATCAGTGGCAGCAGGCGTTGCGTCAGGAAGTACGGGCCCTTGAGCAGAACCCGCATCAGCCTGTCGAACGCCTCCTCGGTCGTATCCTCGATGAGCGACGTGTGTGCGAAGCCGGCGTTGTTGACCAGGTAGTCGAACGTGTCGCGCTGCCAGGTGTCGCGCAACACGTCGACCACGGACCGGCGGAAGGCCGGGAAGGCGCCGGTCTCACCGACGTCCAGCGGCAGCGCGACGGCAGTGCCGCCGTCCTTCTCGATCGCGGCCGCCGTCTCCAACCCTCCCTGGGCATTGTTGCCGTAGGTCAGAATGACTCCGGTTCCTCGCTTGGCGATCTGGATCGCCGCGCTCTGCCCGATACCGGAGCTGGCGCCAGTGATGATTGCTACCTTCATGATGGTTCTCCTGGGGTGTGGTTGAGCGTCTGCCGAGGCCCGGCGCGGGCCTCGGCAACACGGGTGTCACATGGGAAATGCCGTGACTGGCGCGGTAGTCGGCCGGTGTGGCGTCGCCGGCTCCGCTATGCGACAGAGGCTGGGGACAGGACTCGGGCGAGCCAGTCGTTGCGTGTGCGGCGGGCCTCGGTCGAGACACGCGCCTGCGGGTACAGGGCGTCGAAACCGTGGAAGCCTCCTGCCCAGACGTGGAGTTCCGCCTGGCCGCCGGCCGCCCAGATCCGGGTGGCGTAGGCGACATCCTCGTCGCGGAAGACCTCGGCCGAGCCGGCGTCGACGTAGGTGGTCGGCAGGCCCGAGAGGTCGTCGGCCACCGCGGGGGAGACATGGCCGGGCACCCGCTCGTCCCGGAGGTCACCGAGCACCGAGCGCCAGCCGAACTCGTTCATCTCACGGGTCCAGACTCCGGGATCGCCGGAGTACTGCCGGCTCGAGGTGGTGATGTTGCGGTGGTCGAGCATGGGACAGATGAGCACCTGGGCGGCGATCGGCGGGGTGCCGCCGTCGCGTGCCATCAGGGTGACCCCGGCGGCGAGGCCACCGCCGGCGCTGGCGCCCGCAACGACGATGCGGGCGGGGTCGATGCCCAACTCGTCGGCGTGCTCGGCGATCCACAGCAGCCCCTGGTAGCAGTCGTCGACCAGAGTCGTGCCGCTGACTTCGGGCGCCAATCGGTAGTCCACGGAGACCACGACGGCACCGAACAGGTCGAGCCACTCCAGAGGGATGTCGATCTGCGAGAAGCGATCTCCCATGACCATCCCACCGCCGTGTATCCAGAAGACGCACGGCGCCCCCGCGGAGTGCGCGGTCCCGGCAGGGCTGAAGACCGACAGGGGAATCCGCGCACCGTCCTCGCCTGACACGGTGACCTCGCGCCGGTCGACCGAGCGGCCTTCGAGAAGGGGCTCGACCGGTGTCGACGGGAGCAGACGCAACTGCACGAGCAGTTCGGGGCCGAGGTGGGTCATGAGCGGCATGTCGGCGAGCAGCGCAGCCAGTTCGGGGTCCAAGGCGGGTCGTGCGAGAGTCACGGTGACTACCTTTCGTCGGGTCGTACGGGATGGTCAGAAGTGGAGGGCGCCTGCCCACCGGCGTGGCGAAGGTCTGGGGATCCAACAGCGGCCTCAGAAGGCGGCCTTGCCGTGAACCGGTACGTAGTCGGTGTACTCGGGGTCCTTCGCCAGCAGCCCGTCGAACCGCTTCACGATGGCCTGAGCGGCTTCGCCGGCGAAGACCCGGTGGTGGTCCTCCTCGCTGGTCCAGCCCTCGGTGACATGGACGACGTCGGGGTTGGACGCCGAACGGCAGACGAGATAGACGAGGCAGTGTTCACTCGTGCCGGGGTTGCCGTCGCTCAGACCGGTCAGCAGCAGGTCGGCCAGCTGGTCGCCCATGCCGGGCCTGGCGGTCAAGGTGGCGTTGAATCCGTAATTGACGATCATGACTACCTTCTTCCGCGATGGACGGATCGTGCAGGTGTGCTGGTCCTGGAGCGGAGGGCCCTTTGGCTCTCCGCTGGACTCCAGTGACTCCATTCAAGCGGCCTGACCTGCGGAAACGGTAGAACGATGCTGTCGGCTCCTTGCACAATCCTCTTCCGTGCAGGAGTCGACGACAGGGCGTGTGCTGCAATGAAGGCATGTACCTCGAAGAGCTCCGCACCTTGCTGGTCCGACACGCACGGCCGGAGTGGACCACCGCCATCGACGGCGTCCTCATCTCGAAGGTCGAGCGGTCCGACCCGCCGGCGCCGTCGATGACCGGCACGGTGCTGGCGGTCATCGCACAGGGCGCCAAACGCCTCGCGCTGGGCGACCGGGTGTACGAGTACCGCGCTGGGCAGTACCTCGTCGCGTCGGTGGACCTGCCCGTCACCGGCCAGTTCACCGACGCCGACCCGGAGCACCCTGCACTGGGCTTCGGTCTCACGCTGGAGCCGTCCGTCGTCGCCGAACTGCTGCTGCAGGCGGGGCCCGGAGATGCCCCTCGTGCCGGCGGCAGCGCGTTGCCGGGCATCGCCGTCAGTGACGCTCCGGATCCGCTGCTCGACGCGGTGGTCCGGCTGCTGCGCCTGCTCGATGAACCCCGCGACCGGACGGTGCTCGCGCCGCTGGTCAAGCGCGAGATCCTGTGGCGGCTGATCACCGGCGAACAGGGCGGTATCGTGCGTCAGCTCGGCCTCGCCGACAGCAGCCTCAGTCACGTCGCGCGCTCGGTGCGGTGGATCCGCGAGCACTACGCGCAGCCGTTCAAGGTCGAGGACGTGGCGCAGTTGGCCGGCATGAGCGTCTCCGCCTTCTACCGCAACTTCCAGGCGGTGACGGCGATGAGCCCCATCCAGTTCCAGAAACAGATCCGGCTGCAGGAGGCCCGACTGTTGCTCGCCACCCACCCCAACGACGTCACCGCGGTCGGCCACCGCGTCGGTTACGACAGCGCCTCACAGTTCAGCAGGGAGTACCGCCGCCAGTTCGGCGCACCCCCCAGCCAGGACGCCGCCCGCCTGCGTCACACCGCGCACACCACCGCGGGCGCTCTTCCCTGACACGACGAGACATCGACCGGGCCTCTTCCGCCGCCCCCGGATCGTCGGACCCGCCACCCGGGCGAGCCGGGAGCTGCGCGGGCCGTCGCGGCCCACCAGGTATCGGGCGGTCACCCGACACGGCCCGTCCGGGCCGCACACGTCCGCAGTCACCGTGGCGTCGTCCTGGCCGACCCCGACCCCGACCCGGTCCTCGACAACAACACGCGCACTTCGCTACTCCCGTTTCCGCAGCACGCGAAGTCTCTTCGCCCCCTCCAGCAAGCCCAGTTGGTGGCCCCTCCGACGGTGAGGGTGGCAGGTCAGGGCACGGCAGGTCCCGTGATGAGCCGGCCCTCCCTGTCGTACGGCCAGACGTTGGGGACGCAGCCGTGCATGCCCTTGATCTGCTGCATCATCACGGGGGCCGGCTTGCCCACGCCGGGGCAGGTCACGTGGTTGTGGCCGAGGAAGTGGCCGACCTCGTGGTTGATGATCAGCGCCCGGTAGGCGGCCACGTCGTGCGCGTACACCGGAGTCGCCAGCAGCCACCGCCTGAGGTTGACCACGACGTCCTTGCCCACGCTGCAGTTGACCTCACCGCCGGTGTCGAGTCCGTACCGGCCGCAGATCTTGTCCACCGTTCCCGGCGTGGCGAGCCGTATGACGAAGTCGGGCGTGCCGCCGGTGACACGCCGGAACGCGCTCTCGCCGTCGGCCGTCCAGCCGCGCGGGTCGGCGAGTATGCCCTCCACCTGCTTGGCGACGTCGGCGGCCGACTGCTTGAGGCCGTCCTCGACGACGACCTCGTAGCGCAGCAGCCGGCTGCCTCGCCCCACGGTCCCGCTCCCGCCGCCCGCGGTGGTGAACGTGCCGGGGCCCGAGGACGGGACGGAGTCCGGGGAGGAGGCCGGTGCGGAGGAGCCCGAGGACGGCGCGCCCATCCCGCTGGTCCTGGCGCCGGGTTCCTTGCTGTGCTCGGCGCCGGCCGCCGTACTGCTCGGCTTCGCAGACCGGTGCGGTGTCTTCGAGGGCTCGTCCGGCGCCGACCGGGAGGGCCGTGCGGCGGCAGCGCGCGGGTCGTCGCTTCCGGAGTCCGTGGGCGGCGTCCGGTTGATGGCGAGGGCGGCGACGGAGACGAGGACGGCGAACGCGGCGACGCCCCCCAGCAGAGGCCCCTTCCGTTTCCGGCCGCGCCCGTCGGCGTGCGCGGGGCCGCTGCGACGACGATGGGATCGCGGGGTCGGGGGCTTCGCACGGTGGGCGGTCGTGGTCATGGCCGTCAAGGCTGTGCACACGATGTGATGGGACCTGGATCGGAAGACAACGAGACCGTAACGCCCGATCGTGGGTGGGGCTATGTGATCGTCCCGTAACAGTTCCCTGGCCGGACGCGGTCTCCGCGTCAAGTCCCTTGATCCGTACGGATACTGAGTGCATGCCACGTGTCCTGCTCATCGAAGACGACCGCGCCGTACGGGAGGGCGTCCTGCTCGCGCTGAGCCGCCAGGGACACGACGTCGCCGCCGTGGGGACCGGCGAGGACGGGCTGGCCCGGCTGCGGTCCTTCCGACCGGACGTCGTCGTGCTCGATCTCATGCTGCCCGGCCTGAGCGGTCTCGAGGTGTGTCGCCGGATCCGCACCGAGGACCAGGTGCCGATCATCATGGCGACCGCCCGGGGCGACGACACGGACATCGTGGTCGGCCTCGAAGCCGGAGCGGACGACTACGTCGTGAAGCCGGTGCAGGCACGTGTCCTGGAGGCCCGTATACGTGCCGTCCTGCGCCGGGTCGGTGGAGCGCCCGCCGACGGTGGCATACCGAAGATCGAGACCCACGGGGAGAACGGCGAACTGGCCATCGACCGGTCCGGGTTGGCCGTCACCCGGCAGGGTGTGCCGGTCTCCCTCGCCCCGTCCGAACTGCGGCTCCTGCTGACGCTCTCGGCCTCGCCCGGCCAGGTGTTCTCCCGGCAGCAGTTGCTGGAGGCGGTCTGGGAGCACAGCTACCACGGCGACTCGCGGCTGGTGGACGCCTGCGTCAAGCGGCTGCGCACCAAGATGGGCGAGCCGGCGGGGCAACCGCGCTACATCCAGACCGTGCGCGGTTTCGGCTACCGGTTCCAGTCCCGGTGAAACCACCGCTGCGCGGCCTGCGCGGCCGACTGCTCGTGGCGTTCGTGCTGGTCGCCGCAGTCGCCACCCTGACCACAGGCGCCCTGACCTTCCGGGAGGCCCGCACCGGGGTGCTCCAGCAGAGCCAGGACAACGTGATCAAACGCCTGCGGTATCACGTCAACGCCCTGGCAGCAGGGGTCAGTTACCCACCGACCCGGCCCGACCTGGAGTGGATCGCCGCTGAGGTGGCCCGCGCGGAACCCGCGCAGAACTGGCGTGTACTGGCCACCTATCGCGAACTGCGGGCCACCTCCACACCACAGGACAGGTTCACCGAGCTGACACCTGCCATGCGGTCGGCCGTAAGCTCCCGCCGGGCCGCCGTCTTCCAGCGGGTGTCGACGCACGGCGGTTCCTCGCTCGTTGTCGGCCTGCCGGTCACCTTCGAGACCCCCAGCGAACACCCGGCCTCCGGGGTCGCGGTCTTCCTGACGGTGCCGCAGACCGGTGAACAGGGTTACGTCGACGCCCTGGTCGCCGCCATCGGTCGCGCCGTCCTGCCCGCCCTGGGCCTGGCCGTCCTGCTCGCCCTGCTGGCCGCCCGGGGTGTGCTGCGTCCGGTACGGGAGTTGCGCCGCGCCACTCGCAGGATCGCCGAGGGCCACCTGGACACCCGGCTCGCCATCAACGGCTCCGACGAACTCGCCGACCTTTCCCACACCTTCAACGAGACCGCGGCCGCGTTGGAGGGGTCCGTGGCCGAACTGCGCCGCATGGAAGCCCGTGCCCGCCGTTTCGTCGCGGATGTGTCGCACGAGCTGCGCACCCCGCTGGCCGCGATGTCGGCGGTCACCGACGTCCTCGACGAGGACGCGGCCGGGCTGACCCCGGACACCGCCACGGCCGTACGGCTCATCAGCGAGGAAACCGTGAAGCTGGCCCGCCTGGTCGACGACCTGATGGAGATCTCCCGCTTCGACGCGGGCGCGGCGGCCCTACAACTGGACGACATCGACCTCGCCGAGTCCCTCCGCCGCACCCTCGCCGCCCGCGCCTGGCTGGACACGGTGGACACGCTGCTTCCCGAGCCCGGCGAACTGCGGGGCCGGGTCGACCCGCGCCGCCTCGACGTGGTCGTCGCGAACCTGGTCGGCAACGCGCTCCGCCACGGCGCACGCCCCGTACAACTGCTCCTGTACGCACGGGAGTCGCCGGACGCGGACGACATGGGGTGGGCGGTCATCGAGGTGCGGGACAGCGGGCCGGGCATCCCCGCCGACGTCCTGCCGCACGTCTTCGACCGCTTCTACAAGTCGGACACCGCCCGGACCAGAACGGAGGGCAGTGGACTCGGGCTCTCGATCACGGCCGAGAACGTCCATCTGCACGGTGGCACGGTCCAGGCGGCGAACCGCGCGGAGGGCGGTGCCGTGTTCACGGCCGGGATCCCCCTGGGACGGTTCTCGGGACGGCCTCTGGAACAGGAGGGTTCATGAGCCGCACGCGCCGGCCGTCGCGGACCGCGCTGCTGCTCACGACCGCCTTCCTGCTCTCCTCGTGCGGCATCCCCGAGACCGGCGTCGTCGAGGCCGGAGAGCCCGCTACCGGCATCCGGCCGACCTACGTCCTCTACTTCGTCGGTGAGGGCACCCTGCTCGCCGTGCGCCGCCATGTCTTCGGCCCGGGCGGCATCGAGACGGCCGTGGCGATGCTGTTCCAGGGCCCGGACGCCCAGGAACGCCGTAAGGGCATGACCACCGAGCTTCCGCCGATGAGGGAGGCCCCAACGGTCCGGACGGACGACGGGCGGCTGTCGATCGAACTGCCGGACCGGACTGCGCCACTGACCGAGACAGCACTCGCCCAGCTGATCTGCACAGCCGCCGACGCCCGCCTCGTCGAGACCCCGAACGCCGACACCGCATCGACGCACGTGACCGTGACCGTGACGGGCCCTGGCGGCCGGCGCGCCGAAGGCTCCAGCGCGACGTGCCCATCCATGACGGGGGCCGGCTGATTCCGCGAGGCCCACCCTCTACGCCTCACCGTACGACGACGCCACGGTCGGCCTTCACCGCCGCAGTGTTTCCATGTGGAGCGCGGCGTCGTCGGCCGCCTCGTCGGGAGCCCGGCCGTTCTCACGGGCGACGATGTACGCGGCGTACCAATCCGACCAGTGGTGCTCGGGGGCGCTCGCCTCGTACGGGCCGTGGTGCTCCTCGGTCTCACGCAGGAGCTCTGCCAGCGTGGGGATGTCCATGGCGAAGCCTCCTCGGTCGGGCGTGACTCGTCACCGCCCCGGCAGTCGCACCTGGACCTCTTGCAGCACCCACCCGTTGCCGTCCGGATCGCTGAACGAGGCGAACGAGGCGTAGCTGCGGCCCTCTGGATCGGGGCCGTCCGCCTGATCCTGCACGCCCGCGTCGTAGACGTTGTGGTAGATCTCGCTCACCTCGACGCCTCTGCTGATCAGGTCGGCACAGGCCTGCTCCAAGTCGGAGACCACAAGGTAGTTGTGGGCGGAGCCCGGCGCCGCAGGGGTGATCCCGCGGCCGAAGTGAATCGAGCATTCCGACCCCGGTGGCGTGAGCTGCACGAGCCGGAATCTCGGACTGGCCTCGAAGTCCGCGTCGAGCCGCCACCCGAGGCTTCGATAGAAGTGCAGGGCGCGACTGACGTCGGTGACCGGGATGACGGCGACCTCGAGCCTCATGCTCATGGTCGGCTCCTTGACGACGTCCGTTGCGCCGTCCTGCTCTCTCTGCTGGGTGCTCATGGCGATCTCCCATGACGGCCGCCCGGTTCGGCTGTGGCCCCTGATAGGCCTCCACCGGCGGGAACCCGAGCACCGGCTCCGGGTCACCCATGGACCGACTACGCGGTAGTTGTCGTACGACCGATGATATTGGCGATGCCGCCCGACGGCGCGCCGAGCTCATCGTTCCCCGGGTGAATCAAGGCTGCCGAGGATCCGACATTGACATTATGCAGGTAAGTACCTGCATAATGGAGTGTGAGCCTCGAAGCTAGAGCGATGGACTTGGTCTTCAAAGCGCTGGCCGACCCCACCCGGCGACTTCTGCTCGACCGTCTGCGCGAGCACAACGGCCAGACGCTGAGCGAGCTGTGCGAGCGGTTGGACATGACCCGCCAGTCGGCGACACAGCATCTCGACATCCTTGGGCAGGCCAACCTCGTGACCGTCGTGCGACGGGGACGGGAGCGACTTCACTACCTCAACCCGACACCGATCCACGAGATGGAGGAGCGCTGGATATCGGGGTTCGACAAGCCCCGCCTGCGAGCGATCAGTGCCATCAAGAACCAGGCAGAGGAGTACGCCATGACCGACGGACCCACATCCGTACCGACCTATGTCTATGTCACCTACATCCGCGCGAGCGCGGAGCAGGTGTGGCAAGCCCTGACGGACGCGGACCTGACAGCGCGCTACTGGGGACACGCCAACATCTCGGACTGGCAACCCGGTTCGAGCTGGGAGCATCGACGCGTCGACGGCTCAGGCGCCGTCGATGTCGTCGGTCAAGTGATCAAGACCGAGCCTCCGACGCGCTTGGTCATCACCTTCGAGGACACCCCCGACGCCGAAACGCCGAGGGAACCGTCGGTCGTCACGATCCTCGTCGAACCACACGAGGACATCGTCCGCCTCACCGTGACCCACGAGAATCTCCCCAACCAGGAGATGCTCAACGGCATCTCGCGCGGCTGGCCGGCCGTGTTGGCGAACCTCAAGTCGCTGCTCGAGACCGGCGATGTCCTCCCGCAGGCGCCATGGGAGATGTCTCCCGGGCACGCCTGAGACGGCACCCGCCATCACCCTTCCCGTACTCACCCTCGCGCACGTCCGCAGAAACCCACGCACGGCCGCAGAAAGAAGTCGACATGATGGACGCCTCCCCGCTGCGGGACGCCTACCGCTCGCTGCTGGACGCTGCTGCCACCGTGGCCGGCTCCGGCGACAGGAGCCCCGCCCCGCCGGCCGGTGAATGGAACGCCGAGCAGATTCTTGCGCATGTCGCCCTCGTCAACGCCGCCACCCTCGCCGCGGTCTCCTGTGTCGCCGCGGGGTCGAACACGACGTACGACAACCGCATGGCGCTCGACACCTGGACCATCGAACGCCTCATCGCGCTCGCCGGCGGCAACACGGGGCTTCGAGACCGCATCCGCCTCCAAGGGGACGCCCTGTGCGCCCTCGGCGGACCGATGCTGAGCGACGCCGAACTCGACACGCCGGTGCCGACCCGTCTCCTGTCCAAGGACACCGTCCTGGTCGATCAGCCCATGCCGCTGAGAGACCTCATCACCGGCCTCGCGGAAGTGGAGCTGCCCGGCCACACCAAACAGCTCCTGGCCCTCCTGGGCTGAGCGCCCCCGAGTTCTCCCGCAGGAGTGGTCCGCCGGGCGGCCGGCGAGTAGACCAGTAAGTAGAACTGAAGCTTCCTGAAACAAAAGCTAACTGGAACTTCTCAATCTGGTCGGCGATGGTGGAGTCATGTCCGCACGCGTCGCCTCTCCCCGCTTCCTCGCCCTGGCCGGCACCGTCGTGCTGTGGGCGTCGGCCTTTCCCGCCATCCGGGTCGGCATCGACGGTCTGGGAGTGGCGGCGCTGTCGTTCCTGCGGCTCCTGATCGCCGCCGTCGCGCTGCTGGCCGTGGCGCCCTTCGCGAAGGTACGGCTGCCGCGACGCGGCGACCTGCCGCTGATCACCCTGTGCGGGGCCACCGGCATGACCGCGTACCAGGTCCTGCTCAACTGGGGTGAAGTGCATGTGGAGGCCGGGACCGCGAGCCTGCTCATCGCGATCGCCCCCGTCTTCAGCGTGCTGCTGGGAAGCCTGTTCCTCGGCGAGCGGCTCACTCGCAACATCGTCGTCGGCAGCGTCGTCGCGCTCGCGGGCGCGGCCGTCGTCAGCCTGGCCGAGGGCAGCAGCGGGTTCTCCGTCTCGGCCCTCGTCATCCTGGCGGCCGCCGTGGTCCAGGGGGTCTACCACTTCGCGAGCAAGCCGCTGCTGCGCCACTACACCGGTCTGGAGGTCGCCACCTACGCGATGGTCGCGGGTACGGTCTTCGCGCTGCCCCTGATCCCCGCCACCTGGCACGCGACCGTCCACGCCCCGGTCGCCGCACTCGCTTCCGCCGCCTACCTGGGCCTCCTGCCCTCCGCCCTCGGCTTCGTCATCTGGGCCTACGCCGTTGCCCGGCTGCCGCTCGCCGTCTCCACCGCGGCCCTGTACCTGGTGCCGCCGGTGGCCCTGATCGTCTCCTTCGTCTGGCTGGCGGAGGTGCCCCGCCCCATCGCGCTGGCCGGTGGAGCGATCAGTGTCGCGGGAGTGATCCTGATCAGCCGACACCAGCGGAACCACCACCCCACCAACGTCCCGGTCGTGGACGCGTCCGAGCCGCAAGGAGCCGCTTGTGCTTGACGTACGCCGCCTGCGCATCCTCCAGCACCTGGCCGCCTACGGAACCGTCGCGGCCACGGCGGACGCGCTGCACCTGACCGCACCGGCCGTCTCCCAGCACCTCGCCGCCCTGCAGAAGGAGGCCGGCACGCCCGTTGTCGAGAAACACGGCCGCACGCTGCGTCTGACCGCCGCCGGGGAACTGCTGGTGGCCCACACCGAGGTCATCCTGGCAGAGCTCGCGGCAGCCGAGTCCGGCCTGGCCGCGATGAAAGGCGGCCGCCGCGGGACGGTACGGATCAGCGCCTTCGCGTCCGCCGCCCGCACCCTCGTTCCGCCCTTGTTCGAACGTCTCACCGGCACCGACCCCGCCCCCGCCCCCGCCCCCGACAACGGCACCGGTGCCGCCCGGGATCTCTCGCTGCGGCTCTCCGTCCAGGAGCCCGACGAAGCCCTCGACGAACTCCACAAACGTTCGACCGACCTCGCCCTGGTGCACAGCTACACCGTGCTGCCGCGCAGTGTCCCCGCGGCGTGGGAACAGACAGTCCTGATGGAGGAACCGGTCCTCCTCGCCCTGCACCCCGACCGGGCCGGTCGGGAGGGCCTCACCGCCGGGCAGCCCGCGGACCTGTCCCGTCTGGCGCATCTGCCGTGGCTGACCCCCGGCCCGGAGACCTCCTGCTACGAGATGATCCAGCGGGCCTGCGGCGCGGCCGGCTTCGTCCCGGACATCCGGGCCTCCAGCAGCGACTTCTCCGTGCTGACGGCTCTGGCCGCCGCCGACGCCGGTGCCGTCCTGGTGCCCCGCATGGCTCTGCCCGACCACACCGCGCCCCTCAGCCTCCACCCCCTGGTCCGTCCCGTGTCCCGGACCGTCTTCACGGTCAGCCGCGCGGGCACCGGCAAACACCCCGACCTGCGGGCCGTACTGGACCTGCTGCACGAGACGGCCACGGCGCTCGACGACCGGACCGCCGGCCGGCCCGACCGGCCCCGTTGATTGCGACGACCGCCCCAGGCAACCTTGAAGAGCGCTGTCCCCTCATACCAGGGGAACCCACCGGGGTACTCGGAGAGGAGCGCCTGTTGGCCCGTCAGCTGTCCCGCCGGAAGTTCATGGTCTACTCGCTTGCGGCGTCCACACTGACCCTCGCGGCGCCCGTCGGCTGCGACACGTCGTCGGCGGAGGGTGTCGAGCCCACCGCGGCGGAGGCGCACGGGCCCTCCCGGGTCCTGGTGACCGGCGAGGACGAGGAGATGCTGGTCCTGGAGGTCACCGCGGCCAACAAGGTGGTCCTACGGCTGCCGCGCGTCGAGGTCGGGCAGGGCATCACGACCGCGGTCGCCATGATGATCGCCGAGGAACTGGACGCCCGGCTCGTCGACGTCGACATCCCGCTCGCCGAGGCCCGCACGAAGGGGAACCAGTACACCGGCGGCTCGAGTTCCGTCCGTTCCCTGTACGGTCCCGCCCGCGCGCTGGCCGCCACCGCCCGGGCCCGGCTGGTGACCGCGGCAGCCCGGCGCTGGCACCTGCCCGCCCGGAGCCTGCGTACCCGGGACACGATGGTGGTCGCCCCCGACGGCCGTACGGCCACCTTCGGATCGCTGACGGCGGCCGCCGCCCGGATCCACCGGCCCGACGTGTCGAGCAGGCCCAAGCCCGCGTCCGAGCACAAGGTGATCGGGCGGCCGACGGGCCGGATCGACGCGCGGGACATCGTCACGGGCAAGGCGAAGTACGCCGGGGACCTGGAGGTGGCCGGGGCGAAGCCGACCGTGGTGGCCCGGCCGCCGACGCTCGGTGGGCACCTCGTCTCGGTCGACGACCGTGCGGCCCGCGCGATGCCCGGCGTCCACGCGGTGGTCAAGGTCGGCGGCGGTGTCGCCGTGGTGGCGGAGTCCTTCCACCACGCTTTCAAAGCCCGCGACGCCCTGCGCATCACCTGGAGGCCGGGGCCGCTGGGGTCGTTGTCCGACGCCGCCATCCGGTCCCGGTTACGGGCCGCCGTTCCCTCGGTCGGGGCGCCGCCGCGCGGATCGGCGCAGGTCGAGGGCGAGTTCGAGTTCGCCTTCGTCAGCCATGCCCCGATGGAGGTGCTGACCGCGGTGGCGGACGTACGCGGCGACCGGGCCGAGATCTGGTTCTCCTCCCAGACACCGATGGACGCGCGCGAGAGCATCGCCTCGGCGATCGGACTGCCGAAGTCGAAGGTCCGCGTCCATGTCGTGCGCGGCGGCGGCTCGTTCGGACGGCGGCTGAACTACGATGCCGCGATCGAGGCCGCCCTGATCTCGAAGGCGGCACGCCGACCGGTGAAGCTGATGTGGAGCCGCGGGGACGACATCCGGCGCGGCCGGATGCGCGGGGCCTCGCATCACCGGATCCGGGCCAGCCATGCGCGGGGCAGGGTGGTGGCCTTCAGCCATGCGATGGCCTCGGTGAGCGAGTCGTACGAGCGGCAGGGCCTGACCGCTCAGGGCGGCGTGGCCGTTCGGGGCGGTGTGACCACGGTGGCCGCGGGACCGCTGCCCAGCGACAGCGGCCTCTACAACTTCGGGCGCGTTTCGGGGAATTCGGGCTCGGTCGAGCTGGCGATGCCGCTCGGGGCCTGGCGGTCGGTGGACTCCGGGACCATGCGCACCGCGGAGGAGATCGTCGTCGACGAGGTCGCCGCCGAGCTGGGCAAGGACCCGGTGGCCTTCCGGCGCGGCACGCTCAGGAACAAGGCCGTCAAAGCCGTACTCGACAAGGTCGCGGCGGCCGGAGACTGGGGTCGGCCCCTGCCGTCCGGCCAGGCGCAGGGTGTGGCCGTCCACGAGGAATACGGCTCCTGCGTGGCCTGCCTGGTCGAGATCGACGCCACCGACCCGAAGAACCCCCGAGTGACCAAGGTGGTGATGGCGGCCGATGTCGGAACGGCCGTCAACCCGCGTGGACTCGAGGCCCAGCTCATGGGCACCGCCGTCGACGGCATCTCCACCGTGCTGCGGGCCGGACTGCACATCGACCGGGGTGCGGTGCGCGAGGGCAGCTTCGCCGACTTCCGCTATGCCCGTCAGCAGCACGCCCCATTGCGCTTCGAGGCGCACATCATGCCGTCACGGCGCGAGCCCGGCGGGGCTGGCGAACTCGGGGTGCCGGCGGCGGCCGGTGCCGTGGCGAACGCCTACGCCCGTGCGACCCGTACCAGGCCCCGCCGCTTCCCGATCAACTTCTGATCGCTGTCCGAGAAGGTGCTGATGCCCTCCTATTCCTTCGTTCTCAACGGAAAGCCGGTCACCGTCGAGGCCCCCGCCGACATGCCGCTCCTGTGGGTACTGCGCGACCTGCTGCACGTCACCGGGCCCAAGTACGGCTGTGGCGTGGGCGTTTGCCGTGCCTGCACCAGCCACCTGGACGGGGCGGAGATCCAGCCCTGCGTCGTCCCGGTCGCCGACTGTGTGGACCGCGGGGTCACCACCATCGAGGGCCTGGCCGACGGTGACACCCTGCACCCCGTACAACAGGCGTGGCTCGACTGCGATGTCGCTCAGTGCGGCTTCTGCCAGCCGGGCCAGATCATGGCCGCCGCGGCCCTGCTCAAGAAGACGTCCCGGCCCACCGACGACGACATCGACCGTATCGAGAACGTCTGCCGCTGCGGCACGTACTCCCGGATTCGCGAGGCGATCAAGAAAGCCTCCGCCGCCGACGATGTCACCCGCCCTGGTCAGAGCAACCCTTGAGGCACGCCGTCGCGTTCGGTCCCGGTGAGGTCAGGCGTCCGCGACCGTCGCCGTGACGGGCGTGCCGATCTCGACCGTACGGCTGACCGTGCAGAGCCGGTCGTGGGAGGTCTTGACCGCGCGGGGGAGGATCGCGCGGGCGCGGTCGCCGAGTTCGCCGTCCGGGAAGGTGACGGAGAAGGTGACCACGAGGTCGGTCATCCGGTTTCCGAACTCGTCACTGATCTTGTCGCCCGTGACGGAGACGGTGAACCCGGTGGGCTCCGCGTGGCGGGCGGTGGCGACATCGACGTCGGCCGCGGTGCAGCCCCCGATCGCGGCGAGCAACAGCTCGACCGGGGTGAAGTCGGTGCCGCCGTGGGGATCGGAGCTGGTGCCGAAGCTGATCGTGCCGCCGCGAGGGTTCGTCGCGGTGAAGTGGCCGGTGCCGGTCCGCTCGACGGTGACGGAGCGCAGGGTGTGTTCGGTCATGCCGACGACACTAACGCGCAGGTTGCGAGACCTGGCCCTGCCGACGGTGCGACGCGAAGAAACGGCGCCCGCGCATCCCCGTCCCGGCCTACGGGGTGCTTCTCAGGGGCTGCAGTACGGCGGCGCCGACCCGCAGGAGCGCGGACAGGGGTGGCTCGACCCAGCGGGTCAGTTCGCGCTGCAGGGCGGGGTCGAGCTCGATGGTCACCCGGACGTATCGGGTGTGCAGGTGAGTGACCTTGACGGGACGGGGTGCGGCGACCTCCGGTTCGCGCTGCAATGCCGCTCGGTAGGTGTCCTTGCGCTGGTTCACGCTTTGTCCTGACGTTTGATGAGTTCGTCTGCGAGGTCCATGTACGCCGAGCCCTTGACCTCGACCTGGCTGCCGAACGACTGGGCGTACAGGTCGAGTCGGGGAATGTGGGTGGACAACACGTCGAAGCCCCGCTCGGTGAGGGCTTCGCGAGCGTCGGCGTCGGGTCCGGTGCGCGTGGCATCGGGACGATTGGTGCGGTTCAGCAGGACAGCGGCACGGGCCGGCTGCGCCCGCAGCGACTGCACGTCGCTCATCTCGCTGCCGATGGGTGCCATGCGATCCAGCTCGATCGGGGCCGGGGTCAGCGGCACGATCCACTCGCTCGCGTATCTCATGATGCTCCGGGCGATGTGGGCATGGTCCTCCAGCTGCGGGGCGTCGAACACCACGGCCTGTCGGTTGCCGAGAAAGTCGTTCACGCGCCGGTGCACGTCGCCCACCGGAAAGGCGATCACAGGAAACGGGAAGCCTCCTGCCAATTCGCTCCAGCGCAAGGCGGAGGAGGCAGGGTCACTGTCCACCAGCAGGGGTGAGAGGCCCGACTCGTGCAGGGCGTGGGCCAACCACACCGCACTGGTCGTCTTTCCGACTCCGGGTTTCAGATTCACAAAGGCATAGCTGAGCGACACGAGACGCAACGCTAACGGTCGCGGGCGGCCGACTGCCGTCGGCGCGGCACACGCTCTCCGTTTTCACCCTGCGGCGCCGTGAATCATTCGTAGGGGCTAACGCGGAAGGTCGACGGTGGGTCAGTCGGCCAGTGCGGAGGCCAGTTCCCGCGCGGCTTGCACGAGTTCCTTGTCCGGTTCGTCGAGCAGGCGCTGGATCGTCTCGCGGTGGGCGCGCACGGCTCGGCGTGCTTCGCGTTCCCAGCCCACGTAGTTCTCACGGCGATTGAGCAGCTTGGGGTAGGCGACGGCCGTACTCTCCCACTGCCGGGCGTCGGCGATGCTCTTCAGCAGCTGAAGGACCTGCACACGGCAGGGGACTTGAGGGAGCTGGGCGAGTTCCCACAGGAAGGGGACCGTGGCGGCGGTGGCCTGGTCCACGACGAAGCCGTACTGGCAGATGCGTTGCCGTAGACGCGCGAGCGCGGCGACGGCGGTGGCTTCGTCACCCGTGGTGATGGCCGCGAGCAGGAAGGGGATGCCCGTGGCGGACCCGGTGGAGTCCTGGAGCTCGCGCCACGGGACGTCTCTCAGGTTCTTCAGGGTTGTCTCCATGTCCGCTCCCACGAGAGGCGTTGCGTGATGCCGTGCGCCGGGCGGCTCTGCCGATGCGGCGGCTGTCATGTCGGACCCTGCCAGGGCGGTGTTGTCGGCCGAGACGGGGGAGTGGGCAGCATCGCCCAGACGGTCTTGCCTGCACGCGAGCGAGTCCAGCCCCAGTGCTCGGACAGTTCTTCGACGATGCGCAGCCCGCGGCCGTGGACTTCCAGCGGCGCGTCCGTGCGTGGGTAGACGGGCGGGCTCTCGTACTGATCGGTGACGGCGCACACGAGATGGGCGCGTCGAAGCGTCAGATTCAGTCGCACGCCGTTCTGCCCGGTGGCGGAGTGCGGTGCCGCGTGAAGCACCGCGTTCGTGGCCAGTTCATTGACGATGAGGACGGCGTCGTCACTGCGGTGGTCCAACTCCCAGTGGCCAAGGGTGCGGCGGGTGAAGGCGCGCGCCTGGGCGAGCCCCTGGCGGGTGTCGGTGATGCACAGGCTGGCGAATCTGGGTGAGTTGCACGCGGGATCGCTCCCCTCGGACCGCCCTTGCTCCGCGACGGAGGAGCGCGTTTCTTCCATGAGTGAGCCGGTCGGAGCGGCTCGACCCGACGATGGCGCAGCCCTGCCGCTTGCAAGGCTCGGTGCTTCGCGTGCAGGTAACGACACGACATCTCCCTGATGCGACGTCAGGTTCGGTGCGGCAACAGTGCGGTTGACTCCCGAGCTATTATCCATCCCGACAGCGCCCGTCGTGCAATTTCACGGGAAATTGCACGAGTGGGTGGCTGGGCAGGCCGCACGGGTTCGGTCCGCTCCAGTGGGCGGCCGACCTGTACACCGTGGTGGAACGTGAACAAGGAGAGTGCGGTGCCGTCAGTGCGAAACGGAATGCGGGCCAGTTCACTGGGTGTTCGCTGGGTGAAGAGTCGGCACAGCAACGCCGAGGGCAACTGCGTCGAGGTGGCGTCCCTGGCCGAGGGGGGCGTGGCGCTGCGCAACTCGCGCGACCCCGACGGGCCGGCCCTCATCTACACAGCGGCTGAAGTGGCCGCTTTCCTGGCCGGGGCGAAGGACGGGGAGTTCGACCATCTGGTGTGAAGCGGAGTCGAGCGATTCCACTTCTGCCGACGCGCGCGACAGAAGGCCGCGGGATGCGAGGATGGACTCCGTCGTCTGCCGTTCTACAGGGAGTCAGGATGTCCGCCGAGTCACCTCGTGTCTCCCGCCTCGAACCGTATCTGACGCGGACCGAGCCCGCTCCGACCTTGCTGAAGATGCTGGTCGGTGTCCAGCTCGCGGGCATCCGCGAAGACGCCGGCCTCGCGCAGGAACAGGCCGCTCGCGCCATCGGGTTCAGCCCGGCGAAGCTGTCGCGCATCGAAGCCGGCAAGGGCCGTCGGCCGCCCACGGAAGGGGACGTCCGCGCGCTGTTGGAGCTCTACAAAACCGATGAGCATGAGGCGTCGGTGCTGCTCCAGTTGCTGCGGCGTGCCGGTGAGCCGGGATGGTGGCAGCGCTACGACAAGCGGCTGATGCCCGAGTGGTTCGATCGGCTGGTGGGGCTGCAGGAGGCCGCTGCCGCCATCCGTACCTTCGAGATCCAGTACGTCCCCGGTCTGCTGCAGACTCCGGCCTACACCAGGGCCGTCGTGGAGCGCGGCCTGCCCACGGCACCGGCCGGTGAGGTGCAGCGCCGTGTCGAACTGCGCATGCGCCG
This sequence comes from Streptomyces sp. GbtcB7, assembly GCF_019091445.1. Taxonomy (NCBI): domain Bacteria; kingdom Bacillati; phylum Actinomycetota; class Actinomycetes; order Kitasatosporales; family Streptomycetaceae; genus Streptomyces; species Streptomyces sp. GbtcB7. Next base: position 28,882 of record NZ_JAGXJM010000015.1, on the reverse strand, counting down.
ACGTGAACTGCTGCGTCGTGAGGACGGCCCTCAACTGTGGGCGATCATCGATGAGTCGGTCCTGTTGCGCGTGCTGGGCAGCCGCGAGGTGATGCGTGAGCAGCTCGAGTACCTCGTGGAGATGGCTCAGCATCCCCAGGTGACGCTGCAGATCGTGCCCCTGGACGTGACGCATGCCTCCGCGCCCGCCATCCCCATCACCTACCTGCGCTTCGGCGGCCTCGATCTACCCGACATCGTCTACCTGGAACACATCAGGAGCGCGAACTTCCTGGAGGACCGGGACGAGACCGAAGAGTACCGACTGGCTCTGGACCGTCTGGGAGACGAAGCCCTCACCCCGCGCGATTCCCTGACGCTGTTGCGGGAGACGACCGCGGGGCGCTACTCGACCGCGTGACTGCCTCCGGCTCCACCGGCCGGATCCCGGTGGAGCCGACGGGAGCAGTCCCGTGCGGAGCAGTCCCGTGGTCTTACGGTCCTATCGGATCCGGCCTACGCCGCCGAACTCGACCCATTCCTGCGTGAGCTGACGGGGTGCGACCTCGTTGTCGGGCCGCCAGGTGGACACCTCCACCAGACCGGGCTCCAGGACGTCGAGGCCCTCGAACCACTCCGCCACGTCCTTCTCCTGACGGACCCTGCCCCAATGCCCCTGGGTCGCCTGATCCATGAAGTCGGTGACGAACTCCCGTACCTTCTCGTCCTCGCTGACCAGCTGGCACATCACCATGCAGCTGCCGGGCACGAGCCGCTCGGCCACCCGGCGGGCCACGGCGAGCGGACCGTCGGTCTCCCCGTCCGGAATGCAGTGGAAGACCGAGTTGAACAGCACGGCCACCGGCTGCGAGAAGTCGAGCAGGCGCTGGGTGTCCGGGTGGGAGAAGATCTTCTCCGTGTCCCGCAGATCGGCGTGGATGACCGTGGTGCGGTCATTCTGGTCCAACAGCGCCCGTCCGTGCACCAGCACCATCGGATCGTTGTCGACGTACACCACGCGCGACGAGGGATCGACGCGTTGTGCGACCTGGTGGACGTTCTCCTGGGTGGGCAGGCCGGACCCGTGGTCGAGGAACTGCCTGATGCCGTACTCGGCTGCGAGCGTCCCGACGACCCGCTGCAGGAAGCGCCGGTTGTTCAGCGCCAAGGCGCGCGTGCTGGGCACGACCTTGTCCAGCTCGGCGCAGGCTGCCCGATCGGCTGCGTAGTTGTCCTTGCCGCCCAGGTAGTGGTCGTACATGCGAGCGGCCGTGGGTACGGTGGCGTCGATCTTCGTGGACAACTGCTTTCCAGCCTGCATCGTTCCCCCAGCTCCAAGCTGCTTCTAGTGGCTTGGCTTGACAGACAATACATCCTAGGCAATGGGCAATTGGGGATACCAGCCTGTTGACCGAGGATCTCCGGGACAGCACCCGTGGGACCCTCTGGTCCGGCGCGTGTCCAGTCCTCGCCGTGGCACCGTGCGGCCGTGCCGCCCGGTGAGGAAACATGGGACCGCAAGCGATGAAAAACCGAGGTGGAGGTGCGGGTACATGCAGCACGAACGAGCGGGCACTCCGGCCGGTCCCGAGGACCTCGTCGACGTAGCCCGGCTGGTCACGGCGTATTACGCACTGCACCCCGACCCGGCGGAACCCGGCCAGCGCGTGGCCTTCGGTACGTCCGGCCATCGTGGGTCGTCACTGGCGACCGCGTTCAACGAGGACCACATCGCCGCGACGAGTCAGGCCATCTGCGAGTACCGCGAGGGCCAGGGCATCGACGGTCCCCTCTTCCTGGGCGCCGACACCCACGCCCTGTCGGAGCCCGCGAAGGTCACCGCGCTGGAGGTGTTCGCGGCCAACGGAGTGTCGGTGCTCCTTGACAGCGCGGACGGCTACACGCCCACTCCGGCGGTCTCGCACGCCATTTTGACCCACAACCGCGGACGGTCCTCGGGTCTCGCGGACGGGGTCGTCGTCACCCCCTCCCACAACCCGCCCGCAGACGGTGGCTTCAAGTACAACCCGCCGAACGGCGGCCCGGCCGGCTCCGAGGCGACCTCCTGGATCCAGGACCGGGCCAACGAACTCATCGAGGGTGGCCTCAAGGGCGTACGGCGCATCCCCTGCACGAGGGCGCTGGCCGCCCCCGGCACCGGCCGCTACGACTTCCTCGGCACCTATGTGGCCGACCTGCCGCACGTGCTGGACCTGGACGCGATCCGCACGGCCGGCGTACACATCGGCGCGGACCCCCTGGGCGGGGCATCGGTCGCCTACTGGGGACGCATCGCCGAACAGCACGCGCTCGACCTGACAGTGGTGAACCCGCTCACCGACCCGACCTGGCGATTCATGACGCTGGACTGGGACGGCAAGATCCGTATGGACTGTTCGTCGCCCTACGCCATGGCCTCGCTGATCGAGCAGCGCGACCGATTCCGGATCGCCACGGGCAACGACGCCGACGCCGACCGCCACGGGATCGTCACACCGGACGCCGGGCTCATGAACCCCAACCACTACCTCAGCGCCGCCATCTCCTACCTGTACTCCCACCGGGACCAGTGGCCCGCGGACACGGGGATCGGCAAGACGCTGGTGTCGTCCGGCATGATCGACAGGGTCGCCGCCGACCTGGGCCGTCAACTCGTCGAAGTGCCCGTGGGATTCAAGTGGTTCGTGGACGGGCTGGTCGGCGGCTCGCTCGGGTTCGGCGGGGAGGAGTCGGCCGGCGCGTCCTTCCTGCGCCGCGACGGTTCGGTGTGGACCACCGACAAGGACGGCATCATCCTGGCCCTGCTCGCCTCCGAGATCACGGCGGTGACCGGGAAGACCCCCTCGGAGCACTACACCGCGCTGACCGCACGCTTCGGCGCCCCCGCGTACGAGCGCATCGACGCCCCGGCTTCCCGCGAGGAGAAGGCCCTCCTCGCGAAGCTCTCGCCCGCACAGGTCAGCACGGACACCCTCGCCGGAGAAGCGGTCACCGCGGTGCTCACCCATGCTCCGGGCAACGAGGCGCCCATCGGCGGCATCAAGGTGACCACCGCCAACGCCTGGTTCGCGGCCCGCCCGTCGGGCACCGAGGACGTCTACAAGATCTACGCAGAGTCGTTCCTCGGAGCCGATCACCTGCGCCAGGTGCAGGAGGAGGCGAAGGGCGTGGTCTCGGCGGCATTGAGCGCCTGACGCCACGCGTGTGACCCGAGCGGATCCGGACAAGGGCTGTTCCCGCCATGGCCCTTGTCCGCCACGGCTCTTGTCCGCAACCGTCCTTCAGCCCGTCAACCGGCGTCCCTGCCACCATCACCTGCTGCTGCCACCGAACTGCCGCCTTCGGTCACGGTCGAGATGTCGATGTCCCACTCCAGGTGTCGGAGGAGGTCGCTGTCTCCGGGGCGGGGAGCGGGCGCTCTTCGACCGGTGCGTGACGGTGTGTGGAGGCCACGGGAGATCTTGCCGCTGGTCGTGATGTTGTGCTCCACGCGCGGGCGGCGGAGGGCCTCGTAAAGGGAGAGCGCGGACTCGGTGTCGGACGCGTCCCGCAGTGACTTCGCGAGGACGACGGCGTCCTCGAGCGCCATCGACGCTCCTTGCCCGGTCGCGGGGGAGGCCGCGTGGGCGGCGTCGCCGATGATCAGGGTCCGTCCGTGGTGCCATGGTGTGCCGGTCGGCATCTCGGTCGCGTTGGTGACCATGATGCGGTCGGTGGTGGCCGCCACCACGTCCGCGGCGGGTGTGGCGTCCCCGCGCAGCAACGGCACGAGCAGCTCACGCCAGTGGCCGGGCGTGCCGTGCGCGATGTCGTCGGCGGACAGCGGCTCACCGGCCACACGCGCGAACCAGTACGTCTCTCCGGCGGGCGACACCGCACAGCCGAAGGCGGCCGCGCCGCCCCTCACCATGGTGAGACGCCCGGTCTCCGCGACCAGGGGCGCCTCGCTTGCGTAGCCGTAGAAGACGCTCTCACCCGCGAAGCAGGGCTGCGTCCGAGGGGCGATCGACTCCCGGACGGTGGAGTTCAGCCCGTCGGCGCCGATCAGTAGGTCAGCGGTCGCGGTGGAGCCGTCGGTGAAATGTGCGGTGACGCCGTCCGGACCGCTCTCGACGGAGGCGAGCCGGGTGCCGCGCCGGAGCTCGATGCCGCGGCGTGCGGCCTCTGCCTGCAGGGCGGCGTTGAACTCGCCACGGCGCAGGCATCGGTACGCGAGAAGCGGGTCGTGGGCCTCTCCGAGCGGTATCCGTGCCACCTCGGTGCCCGCTGCGTCGAGCACGCTCATGGCACGAAGCGGGAAGCCGACCTCGGTGACCGCGGCGGAGGCATCGATCTGGGCGAGGGCACGCATGCCGTTGCTCGCGAGTGTGAGGAAGGCACCGATGTCCTCGGCCGATTCGGGGTGCGCCTCGTACACGGTGACGCCGAATCCTGCTTTGTGCAGGGCCAAGGCCGTGGCCGTACCGGCGATACCGCCTCCGATGACAATGATCTCCGTCATGTCGTTCCCCTGGCACCGTAGGCTCTCGCGCGATGTACCTGCGCAACTCCCAACGCGCGGGCGACTACGAGGGGTTCCCGACACAACGGTGTCGTCGTCCCCACTTTCTTGAGCGATCGATCCAGATAAGTTAGTGTGGGCGCATGGCAAGGACCCGGGAATTCGATACCGAGGCGGCGGTGAGCCGCGCGATGGAGCTGTTCTGGACGCGCGGATACGAGGCGACCTCGGTACGCGACCTGACCGCGCACCTGGGGATCGGGCAGGGGTCCCTGTACGCGGCGTTCGGCGACAAGAACGGCCTGTACCGGGCCGCGCTGGAGCACTACCGCACCACCCTCGCGGCGGCCGCCCTGCGGAACCTCGAAGAGGGGGCGGACGCTCGGTCCGCCATCCGTACGATGCTGGTCGAGCGGGTCCGGATCGCGGTCGAACGCGGCGGCCAGGGCTGCCTGTTGGTCAATGCCGCCTGCGAACGCCTGCCGGAGGATGCGGCGACCCGGCGCACCGTGCGGGACGTACAGGACGCCAGTCGCGACGCGCTCGCCGATGTGCTGCGCGTGGCGGCGGAGCGGGGCGAGATCTCGACGGGTCGCGACCCGCACACCCTGGCCGCCTTCCTTGTCACCTTCCTCAACGGGCTGCTCGTCTCGTCGAAGATCACGCCCGACGTCCGGGCCCTCGAACCCCTCGTGGAGGTCGCGCTGGCCGCCCTCGACTGATTTTTCATGCCCGGAATCTGTATCGGGCGATCCAGATAAATGGCCGACATCCAAGCCGTCGCGGGCGTCGGCGACACCGCTCGCTTTTTGATCCACGACACCGGAGGATCCATGCCCCCCGCGCAGACCTCGACCGCACCCGCCCTCGGCGGCTCCCGTTGGAACACCTTCCCGGCGGCCGGCACCATGACCGCCCGCCAGTTCTTCGCCGGTGCCGAGCCGCTGCTGCAGGGCGTCATCGATGACAATGCCCTGCAGAGCGTCGACGGTGAGGTGTTGGAGGCCCAGATCCACGCGACGCTCGGCCTCGGCACCCGGGAGACCTCCTTGCCGCTGGCCATCGGCCCCGACAGCGCCTCGGCAACCCGCGAACTGGGCGCGCAGGCCGAGGCCATCGGCCGGGAGATCGCCTCCTGGGCGACGGCGGCCCTGGACCGGCTGCTCACCCACCGGATACCGCTGCCTGCGGGCCCGCTGGTCGTACGCAGCCACTGCTACGGCCACCTGCTCACCCACGCCGCGGCCGACCTGCTCTTCGGCCGCCGCGGTGGCCCCGTCACGATGCAGCTCTACAACGAGTGGTTGCATCAGATGGTCCTGCTGCGCGACGCCCTGCTGCCCTTCACCAACTGGCAGGACGTCCCGCTCCTGGTCACCCCGACCGGACTGCGGCACATCGAGCCGGCCCGCGACGGTTTCCTCACCGAGGTACTGGTCCGGCAGATCCGGCATACGAGCGTGGTGGACTTCGCCCGCCACGTCGTCACCGGCACCTCGGGCCCGGCCGGGTACGGCTTCGACCACGACGGCGGAACCGTTCTGCCCGCCGTCCTCGGCACGCCGGCCCTTACCGCCCCCAGGTACCTGCTGACCTGGCGCCCCGACCCGGCCGTCGACGAAACGGCCACGTACGTCGCCGAGGCGCAGGACTACTACGCCGCACCCCGCACGCTCATCGAGCACCTGCCGCCCGCCACCGGAACACCGGGGCCGGTCAACGGTCGTATCGTCACCGGGTCGGTCGTCGACGGGAGCCGCACCGCCCGCATCGAAGTGACCCACGACGGCACCACCGCACACATCGACCTCGGCCAGGCCCTGCGCGGCCACCGCTTCGCCCACCGGGCCCCCACCACAGGTGACGCGACTGTCGGCGACGCCCGAACCGCCGACCTTTGGGCCGCGCTGCGCGCACCCGGGCTGGTGTGGACGGAGGACGGCGATGTCACCCTGGACGCCACCGGTCAGGACGAGTTCGTCGTGCTGGGACTGCTCGGGCGGCTCTACCCGGACAACGTCTTCCTGCGCCCCGCCGGCCGTCGCGGCGGTCCGACAACCGCGGGCCGCAACGGACCGAGCCGCCTGGTCATCGACCTGCCGGACCACGACGTCACAGACCGGCCGGACAGCCCGCCGAAGACACGGTGATCACGCGGCCGATGCAGTCAACGGTCCAACTGGCGATATTCTGTCCCGAGCTGACGGCGCGGTACACGGTCGTCGTGCCGGACCTTCGCGGTCCCGGCGACTCCGCCCGTCCTGCGGACGGATACGACTCCGCGACGATGAGCGACGACATCGCTGCGCTGATGGCCCACCTCGGGCACGAGTTCTACAGCGTGTTGGGGGAGGACTGGGGAGCGGTGATCGGCTACCAAGTCGCTGTCCGGCGGCATCTGCGCGATGCTCGTCGACGCCGAACAGAACCGGCAATCGGCACAGAAGAAGCTGGACATCCCGGTGCCGGCTCTCGACGTCACCGGTCACGTCTTCGACGGCGGCCACGATCTCGCCGATGAGGTGCCGGACGAGGTGGCCGATGTGGTGCCGCCGTTCCTGGCCGAGCAGTTGTAGACGGTCTGCGGTCGCCGGCCGCGCCGGTGTCCTAGTTCCCCTTGCGGTCGGCTGCCACGGCGCGGTGGACGCTCTCGCGGAGCAGGGAGCGACGCTGCTCGTGAACTTCGGGGGGCTCCTGGGCGGTTGCCGCGTAGACGTTGCTGACCGGTGACCAGGCCATGGACATGGCGATGACCAGGGCCATCACGTCGAACGGGTCTCCCTGGCGCACCAGTCCGGCGGCCTGGGCTTCGGCGATGGCCCGCAACTTGCGGTCGTCGAGGCGGTCGGGGTCGTCCACCAGGTGCCCGGTCGGGCGGCGCTCGAGACGTGCCCAGGTGGCCAGCCGGATCAGGTCGGGACGGCGGAGGTACTCGTCGTAGAGCCGTACGGCCCAGTCCGCGAGGTCGGTGGCGTCGATCGGGACGACATTCACGATCCGCTCCAGCGAGCCGAAGAAGATGGCGTCGAAGAGCCCCTCCTTGTTGCCGAAGTAGGCGTAGAGCTGTGCCTTGTTCGTGCGGGCGGCGGCCACGATCCGCTCGATGCGCGCGCCGGCGATCCCGTGCTCGGCGAACTCCTGGGTCGCCACATCGAGGATGCGCTGGTACGTCGCCGCTCCGCGCGAGGTCAGGGGCCGGTCCGTCATGACCGTCAGGGTACCAAACAGAACAGTTGGTTTGCCTGGCGCCGCAGGCGCGTCTACGCTGAGATAGACCGAACAGTCTGTTTAAGGAGATGCGCGGTGCGGACAACAACTGGCTGGCAGGCGGACGGCCCGACGGCGACGCTGCGACGGACGTCGCTGCAGCGGCGCGACCTGCGTCCGGACGACCTTGCGATCCGAGTGGACTACTGCGGTGTCTGCCACACCGATCTGCACGCCGTCCGCAGCCACGACGGCGAAGGGGGCCTCCCCTTGGTGCCGGGGCACGAGTTCACGGGCGTGGTGGCCGAAACCGGGCCCGCCGTCACCCGCTTCTCCGTCGGCGACCCTGTCGCGGTCGGCAACATCGTCGATTCCTGCGGGGAGTGCTCGATGTGCCGGGTCGGCCAGGAGAACTTCTGCCACGCGTTCCCGACCCTGACCTACGGCGGCGTCGACCGTCACGACGGATCGACCACCCTGGGGGGCTACTCCCGCGAGTACGTCGTCCGCGACCGGTTCGCTCACCCTCTTCCCGCCGGTCTGGACCCGGCCGCTGCCGCTCCTCTGCTCTGCGCCGGGATCACCGTCTGGGAACCGCTGCACACCTTGGGCGTGGGGCCGCACAGTCGCGTCCTCGTGGCGGGACTGGGTGGCCTGGGCCATCTCGCGGTCAAGTTCGCCGTGGCGCTCGGGGCCGACACCTCGGTCATCAGCCGCTCACCCGACAAGGCCGACGACGCTCGTCGTCTCGGCGCCCACGGCCTCATCGTCTCGACGGACCAGGAACAGATGGCCGACGCCCGTGACCGGTTCGACGTCGTCATCGACACCATCTCCGCCCCGCACGACCTGGGCCCCTACCTGCGCCTGGTCGCCATGGACGGGACACTCAGCCACCTCGGGCACCTCGGACCCGTCACCGTGGAGACCATCGACCTCCTCGTGGGACGCAAGAAGCTCAGCTCCGCAGGCAGCGGTGGGAGGCCCGCGACCACCGCCATGCTCGATTTCTGCGCCGAGCACGGCATCACCGCCGACATCGAACTCCTCCCCTCGGCGCGCGTGAACGAGGCCCTCGAACGCCTCGGCCGCAACGACGTCCGCTACCGCTTCGTCCTCGACATGTCCGACCTGGCAGCCTGAAGGAGGTTCCGACCGGCCGTCTCGATCATCCCTGGCGGGCCGCGTCGCGCGGTCGGGGTGTGTAGTCCGGCGGTCGTGGGGGACCATGGAAGGCGACGCGCCTGTGGAGACGGGCAGGCCGCGCTCCAGGCCGGCGGATGGCCTCGCGTGCCGCCGGCCGCGGAAGGAGTGCCTGTGATGAGCGAAGCCGAATGGCGTCCGTCGGGCATCGACTGGGATCGCCCCCGCCCGGACAGCGAACCGTCGCAGCCGAGCGGGCTGATGGACCTTCTCGGCGTCGCGGCGACACTGCTGGACGCGGACGGACGGATCGTCCTGTGGAGTCCCCAGGCAGAGGAGCTGTACGGGTACACCGCGGAGGAGGCGCTCGGGCAGTACGCCGCACTGCTGCTCGTGCGTGAGGAGGACTGGGACTGGGTGATCAAGAAGTTCGCCGAGGTCATGGAGACCGGCCAGGGCTGGGGCGGCACGTTTCCCATCCGGTGCAAGGACGGGAGCACCCGGTTGGTGGAGCTGCGCAACACTCGGCTGCTGGACGACCGCGGCGACTTCTACGCCCTCGGGCTCGGCACCGACTCACCCACGCTTCGCGAGGTGGAGCGGGATGTCGCCCTGTCCACCCGGCTGATCTCCCAGTCCCCCTTCGGGCTGGCGATCCTCGACACCGACCTCAGGTACTTGGCCGTCAACCCCGCCCTGGAGCGGATGCACGGCCTCCCCGCGAAAGAGCACCTCGGCCACCCCTACCGCGAGATCATGAGCCCCGACAAGTACGAGGTGATCGAGGTCGCGATGAGGAGGGTCCTTGAGACCGGGATCCCCCTGGTCGACGAGTCCACCATCGTCGGCTTCACCCCGGCCGACCCGGAACAACGGCACGCGTGGTCGATCTCGGTGTACCGGCTGGAGGACACCCAGGGCCGTGTTCTTGGGGTGGCCGAACTCGTGGTGGACGTCAGCGAGCGCTACCAGTCGGCCATGGAGGCCACCGAGACCCGGCGGCGCCTGGCCCTGATAGCCGACGGCTCCGCTCGTATCGGCACCACCCTGGAGGTCGAGGAGACAGCCCGGGAGCTGGCCGAGGTGACTGTTCCCGAGTTCGCCGACATGGTCGCCGTGGACGTGCTCGACTCCGTCCTCGACGAGCACCGCTCCGCCTCCGACAACGGCCCCGCGCTCTTTCGCGCCCTCGCCGTGAAGGCCGCCTACCCCACCGAAGCCGTCCTGGCCGCCGATCCGCCGGGCAACATCACCACCTACGAGGCCGATCGCGTGGCCACCCGATGTGTGCGCACCGGTCGGCCCATCCTGATCGCACACGCCGATGGGAACGACCTGAGTCGCATCGCCCGCGACGACCGCGCCGCCACGTTGCTGGCGCGGGCCGGGGTGCACTCCTACATGGCCGTCCCGCTGACCGCACGCGGCGCCGTCCTGGGCTTCCTGGGGCTTTCCCGCGCCCGGGATCCACGGCCCTTCGACGAGGACGACCTCGCCATCGCCACCGAGCTCGCATTCCGCGCCGCGGTGTGCATCGACAACGCACGCACGCATCAGAGCGTGCGCACCGCCGCCGAGACCCTCCAGCGCAGCCTGCTCCCCGACCACCCGTCCCGCCTTCCCGGCCTGCAGGTCTCTTCCCGCTACGTCCCGGCACAGGCCGCCTACGAGATCGGCGGCGACTGGTACGACGTCCTCCCGCTCGCCGGCGACAAGACGGCCCTCGTCGTGGGCGACGTCATGGGCAGCGGCATCGACGCCGCCGCGGCCATGGGGCGCCTGCGCACCGCCACGGCCGCCTTCGCCAGCCTCGACCTGGAGCCGGCCCGGGTGCTCGAGCAGCTCGACTCGATCACATCCGGTCTGGAGCAGTACATCGCCACCTGCCTCTACGCGGCCTACGATCCCCACCGCGGCGAGTGCCGCATCGCCAACGCCGGCCACCTGCCCCCTGTCCTCGTGCGCAGTGGCGAGCGTCCCCGGCTGCTCGACCTGCCCGCCGGTATCCCTCTCGGAGTCGGCGGTGTCCCGTTCGAAGCGACCGCCGTGGAATTCGGCCTGGGCGACAAGCTGGTCCTGTACACGGACGGTCTGGTCGAGACCCGCCATGACTCCATCGACGAACGCCTCGCCGTCCTGGTCCGCGCCCTGGAGGGGGCCGACTGCCCGTTGGGGGAGACGTGCGACCGCCTTCTTGAGGGTCTGCGACATCCGCGCGACCGCGACGACGTCGCTCTGCTGATCGCCCGCGCGGTACGTTCCTTGTGACGAGGACGCGGGGTTACTTGCCCCAGATCTTCCGGTACGCCTCCCGATAGCCCGACGGGTCCCAGGTCGTGGCCCCGTGGCTGTTGTCGGCCGTGGTGATGTGGACGGGAGCCACATATCCGCCGGCGGGCCGACCGGAGAAGGCGCGGTTGAACTCGTCGACGATCTGCCAGCCCTGCAGGGACAGCGGCTCGGGGACGGTGGCGGCCTGGTACTGCTCGGTGTTGATGCGCTGGAAGGCGGAGGGGTCGCCGTCACCCGCGCCGATGTTGAAGGGCGGGCCGGCGCCGATCTTGCCGGCGGCACGGAAGGCGGGGGCGGCATCGGCGAAGTACAGATCGTTGATGGCGACGGAGTGGGTCCACGTGTTCCCGAAGCGGGAGAGGAGAGAGGAGATCTCCCGGGGGATGCGGCTGCTCGCGTCCGAGATCGGGATGTTTTCGTACGACAGGAGCCGCACGCCCGAGCAGGTGGAGAGGTCCCTCCTGATCAGCTCGGACTTGTTCCTGGCGAAGGGGATCGAGGCATCGGTGATGAGCACGACCCCGGCGTGGCCGTCCGAGTGAGCGATGATCCACTGGGCGCTGATTCCGGCCACGTCCTCGACCCGGGTGGTGACGTTGGTGAAGAGCCGGGGTCTTCGGCTGGGGCCGGGGGCGGCGACCGCGTGCCAGCCGATGAGCGGGATGCCTGCCTTGTCGGCCTGGGAGACCTGCCGCGACGTCGAGTTGGGGTCGAAGCCGCCGATGACGATGCCCGAGGGTCTGAGCGCCAAGGCCGCGCTCATCGCCGCCTGGATGCCTACGGGTGTGCCCCCGCCGTCGATCACCCTGACGTTCCAGCCGATGACCCGTGCGGCTTCCCGCACCCCGTTCGCGGCGCCCGCGACGCCGGGATTGGTCATGGTCTGGGCGACGTAGACGATGGTCTTGCCGGGGACTGCCGTGGGGCCGCTGGTCGGCCCGCCCCAGGGGACGTCGGTCCTTTCCGCCTGTCTGACGGCGGTCTCGGCACGGTCCTGGATCGCGGGGCAGCCGCCAGGGCCCGTGGGGGAGTTTCCAGGGCCGTTCGACGAGCCGCGTTCGCAGCCCGCGAGGACCGTTGCCGCGATGACCACTGTGGTGACGACGGACCGCGCCCTCATGACGGCGGGAGTGGCCTTGCGGTTGCCGTGCACGGGAGCTCCTCGCGGAGGAAGGGGCGGGACGATGCGGCCGAGAACACACAGGTGGTACCCGTGGCGCGGGTCATGGAGCGGTGCCCGCCGCACCACCGTCCCGCGTCGGGGAGGAGGGTGGCGGAGGCGGCGCGTCGGGCGAGTCGCGGGCCGCCGCGGCACCGGTGCGAAGGCGGCGGGCGGAGTAGCCGGACAGACCGACGGCCACGAGCAGGGTGCCGCCGTAGAACAGCGGAATCGTCCAGAAGCCCGCGCCCATCTGACCGATGCCCGTGAGGCCGACGGCCAGGACGGCGACGGCGACGACGGTGCCCATGGCGTTGAGGCGGCCGGGTCTGATCGCGGTGGAGCCGAGGAGGGCGGCGGCGAAGGCGGGGAGCAGATAGTCGAGGCCGACGCTGGGGTTGCCGATCTGCTGCTGGGCCGCGAGCAGGACGCCGGCGAAGCCGACGATCAGTCCCGACGCGGTGAACGCGTAGACGGAGTACCTGCGCGTCGGGATGCCGATGAGGTCGGCGGCGCGCCGGTTCGCGCCGATGACGTACAGGTAGCGGCCGAGCGGCAGCCGTTCCAGCACCAGCCAGAGCACGACGGCGAGACCGAGCACGTAGAAGGCGGGGACGGGAAGGCCGAGGAACATCGAGTCGTAGAGGTCGGTGAAGGCGATGGGGAGGCCCTGCGGGCCGGGGACGATCCGACCACCGTCGGTGACCCAGCCGGTCACGGCGTACAGCATGCTGCCGGTCCCGAGCGTGGCGATGAAGGAGTTGATCCGGCCGAACTCGACGATGACACCGTTGAGGATGCCCACGACCGCCCCACCCAGGATCACCGCGAGGCAGGCGGGTGGCCAGGGCCAGCCGTTGTTGACGACGAGTTGCATCACCATGACGTGCGCCAGGCCGAGGCCGTAGCCGAGGGAGAGGTCGAACCTGCCCGTCACGATGGGCACCATGGCGGCGAGCGCGAGGACGGCCGGGATCGACTGGGTGGACAGGATCGCGTCGACGGTGTCCAGCGTGGGGAAGGTGCGCGGCAGGGCGAGGGAGAAGATCAGGAAGAGCAAGGCGGTGAGCGCCAGGAGGCCGTACCTGCCGACGAGGTGCCCGCCCGGTCGGCCGAGGTGGCGCAGCGGCCTCGGTCGCTGCGGCCGGGGTCGGGGTGGGGAGGAGTCCGTCATGGGTGGGTCGCGGTTCCGGAGAGGGGCATGGCCGACGCCGCCCGGGTGAGCCCGGCGACGGTGAGGTCCGGACCGCTCAGCTCGGTCGTCACGGACCCGCGGACGAAGACCAGGGCGCGTCGGCACACGCCCGCGACCTCCTCGAAGTCGGTGGAGATCAGCAGGACCGCGAGGCCGGCGGCCAGCCCGTCGTCGAGCAGGCGGTAGACCGCGGCCTTTGCGCCGATGTCCACGCTCGCGGTCGGCTCCTCGAGGATCAGCAGGCGCAGGCCGACCCGGAGCCACCGGCCGATCACGACCTTCTGCTGGTTTCCGCCGGACAGGGTGGCGAGGGGGGCCTCGCTGTCCTGGGGCCGCACCGAGAGCCGTTCGATCAAGCCGGCTGCCTCGGCACGTTCGCGGCGGGGGCTGATCCAGCTCAGCGCCGACAGGCCGCCCGCGGCGGGGTTGGCCAGGAGGTTCTCGCGTACCGTCAGCTCGGCGGCGCAGCCCTCCCGTTGTCTGTCGCCGCTCACGAAGCCCACCCCGAGGCGGACGGCGTCGGCGACCGTGCGCGGGCTGTACGGCTGACCGCCGAGCAGGACGCGCCCGTTGAGGACGGCCCGGGAGCCGGCGAGGGCTCGGCCCAGGTCCATGTGCCCGGCGCCCGAGAGTCCGACCAGGCCCAGGACTTCCCCGGGCTCGAGGTCCAGGCTGACGGGTCCCGCGCCGGCGGTCCGTACGTCGTCGAGGGTCAGGACGGCCGGTCCGTCGGCCGGAACCGTGGCGGGCCGGTAGCCGGCCAGTTCCTCGCCGACGATGTCGTGCACCAGACGGGCGGGGCCACGGCCCGCCAGGGGGCCGTGGCTGACGAGGTGGCCGTCGCGCAGCACGGCGAAGGTGTCGGCGACCTTGTACACCTCGTCCAGCCGGTGGCTGACGTAGAGAATGCCGTGCCCCTGGTCGCGCAGGGCGTGGAGCACGCGGAAGAGCCGGGCGCAGTCCGCGGCGGGGAGTCGGGCGGTGGGCTCGTCCAGGACGATGAGCTTCGCGTGTGCCGCCAGGGCACGGGAAATGGCGACCAGCGAGCGCTCGGCGGGGGAGAGGCGGGCGATCGGCGCGTCGGGGTCGAGATGTCCGGCGACGATTTTCAGGGCGTCGGCGCAGCGCTCCCGGGTCCGCCTCCAGGAAATCAGGCCGGCGCGTCGGGGATAGCCGATGCTCAGGGCGATGCTCTCGGCGACCGTCATCCACTCCACGAGACCGAGGTCCTGGTGGATGAAGGACATGCTGCGGGAGGCGGCACGACTTCCGAGCGGGTGCCCGTCCACCGCGATCTGTCCGGCATCGGCCTGGTGGACACCGGCGAGCACCTTGATGAGCGTGGACTTTCCGGCACCGTTTGGCCCCAGAAGGGCGAGGACGCTGCCGGCGTGGACATCGAGGTCGACCCCGGCCAGTGCGAGGGTCCCGCCGAACCGCTTGCCGAGCCCGCGGATGCGGACCAGCGGCGTCGCCCCCAAGGGCGGGACGTCCTTCGGGGAAGTGTCGGGAGCGTCGTGCACGGACACCTCCGAGGGGTCGTCTGGCGAGTTCTTCCCGACCTTCATCGCCGTCATCAGTGGGGCGAATCTGAGTATTTCAGACATCCTGCCTGCTGCTGTGACTCCAGCGGGTCAGTGGGCCGCCCGGGCGATCCGCGTGTCCCGCGCTCGCCTCTCCCCTGTCCACGGTCGTGTCCGCTGGACCGCGGGCGCGGTCCTTCAGGCGGCGTCGAGCTCGCATTCGGCCCAGATGACCTTGCCCTCGGGCAGATAGCGCGTACCCCAGCTCTGTGCCAGCTGCGCCACGAGGAACAGGCCACGGCCGCCCTCGTCGGTGCTGGCCGCCCGGCGCAGGTGCGGGGCGGTGTTGCTGGAGTCGGAAACCTCGCAGATCAGGGTGCGGGCGTGGAGCAGCCGTACCCGGATGGGCCCGGCACCGTGGCGGATGGCGTTGGTCACCAGCTCGCTGAGCATCAGCTCGGCGGCGAACGCGGCCTCGTCGAGTCCCCAGTCGGCCAGTTGCCGCAGGGCGGCGGCGCGGACTTCACTGACCCGGGCCGGATCGGCGGGCAGGTCCCAGGCGGCGATCCGGTGAGGGTCCAGCGCGTGGGTGCGGGCGACGAGCAGGGCGATGTCGTCGCAGGGGTGGGCGGGCGCGACGGTTTCCAGGACCGTCTGACAGGTCTGCTCCGGTGTGTGCTCGGGGTGGGCCAGGGCGCCGCGCAGCTGATCGAGGATCACGTCGACGTCGCGGTGCCGGTCCTCGATGAGTCCGTCTGTGTAGAGGAGCAGCCGGCTGCCCTCGGGGAGGTGGATCTCGGCGGATTCGAAGGGCAGGCCGCCCAGGCCGAGAGGGGGCCCGGCGGGCAGGTCGGGGAACGACACCGTGCCGTCGGGCCGCACCAGCGCGGGCGGAGGGTGGCCGGCCCGGGCCATGGTGCACTGCTGCGAGGTCGGGTCGTAGATGGCGTACAGGCAGGTCGCACCGATGACACCGACACCGGCGGCGGCGGGTTCCTCCCGGTCCAGGCGTCCCACGAGGTTGTCGAGGTGGGTGAGGACTTCGTCCGGGGGGAAGTCGAGTTCGGCGAAGCTGCGCGCGGCGGTGCGCAGCTGGCCCATGGTGGCGGCGGAGAGCATGCCGTGGCCGACGACGTCCCCGACGAAGAGGCCGATACGGGTGCCGGAGAGAGGGATGACGTCGTACCAGTCTCCGCCGACGTCGGATTCGGCGGGCAGATAGCGATGAGCGATCTCCACGGCGTCCTGGTCGGGCAGATCGTGCGGCAACAGGCTGCGCTGGAGGGTCAGGACCATGGTGCGTTCGCGCGTGTAGCGCCGGGCGTTGTCGATGGACAGGGCGGCACGGCTGGCGAGTTCCAGGCCCAGCGAGCGGTCGTCGTCACCGAAGGGGGCGGGGTCCTGCGCACGGTAGAAGCTGGCGATGCCCAGGATCACGCCGCGGGCGACCAAGGGGACCGCGATGAGGGAGTGGACCTGGGTGAGCAGCTGTTCGGTGTGCTCGGGGTCCTGGGCGAGCCAGCCCGCGGCGGCCTTCAGATCCGGTTCCAGTACTGCCTGCCCGCTGGTCAGACAGCGCATCTGGGGCGTGGTCGGGCCGAAGTCGACCTGCTTGCCGACCGGGCTGAACGGAAGGTCGTCGCGGATCCCGTGCACCACCGTGCGGTGCAGGTCGGTGCGGGGGTCGGCGGACTCCTCGCCACGCAGTACGGCCTCGGGCAGGTCGATGGTGACGAAGTCGGCCAGTCGTGGCACCGCCGTCTCGGCGAGTTCCTGGGCGGTACGGCGCACGTCCAGGGTGGTACCTATGCGGGCGCTGGCCTCGGACAGCAGCTCCAGGCGGCGGCGCGCGGCCAGGGCGTACGTCCCCACGCGCGGTTCCCCCACCATCACGAGCCTTCTTGTCCGGGGCGAGGCGTCGGGATGATCGTCCGCCACGCCACCCCTGCCGACGGTGCCGAACGGGCCGTAGGCGATGTCGGGAAGGTGCCTGGACAACGCGGCGACGGGCCGACGCCCGGCGGCCGCCGCGGCCGGAACCAACCGGGGCGGCCGGACGGCAGTGACCACGGCGAGCCGGCTGGAGAAGCCCGGCGGTACGTCGATCCGGGTCGGGACGGCGAGGGGCTCTCGCGGTGCGGGGCCGGGCAGGACGGCCTCGATGGCAACGCCTTCCACCCCTGAGCCACTTCTCATCGGACGGCTCACGAGAGTGACCCGCCGACCGTCGAACAGGGACACGACGACAGCGGCCCGCTGCCCGCGGGAGATCAGCTCGGCGGCCTTCTCCGTGAGGACCGCCCGGTCGCCGGGATGCAGTTCGAGGGCCAGTTCGTCCACGCCGACGGTGTGGTGAAGGCCGACGGAGGCCGCGGCTCCGGTGTCCAGGTACGCCCGCAACAGAGCGCGCTCACGCGCGGAACTCTGCCCCAGCAGCCGTCGCTCGATGGCCTGGGCCGCCTTGCGTATCGTGATCGCCAACCCCGGGTCTTCGGTGCTGCTCGGATAGCCGAAGCACAGGACGCCCTCGATACGACCGCTGAGCGGATCGCGTACGGGAAGCGCGCGGCAGGCGCTTCGCTGGGAGCGCTCGGCGAAGTGCTCGGCACCGTGAACCCGGATGAGTTGCCGCTCCGCCAGTGCGAGACCGATGCCGTTGGTACCCGCGACCCGCTCGGCGAACACGAATCCCGGAACGCGCTGAAACGCCGGAAGACTCCTGGCCAGCGACGCCTCTCCGAAACGGCGCAGAAGGACCGTCCCGCTCGCATCGGCTACGGAGATGTTCATCTTGCTGCCGGCGAACATGGCCTGCAGCCGGTCGAGCACGGGGACGGCCGCACGGACGATCCGGGCATCCCGGTCGAAGTCATCCCGGAAGGGCAGGTCGGCCTGCTCCGGCGAGAGGCCGAGGGAGCGGCTGCGCTGCCACGAACTCAGGATCGATGTGCGCACGCCCACCTCGACGGGCTCACCCTGAAGAAACCGCTCACGGGAACGGGCAGGCCCTGTGCCGCCTGTCGCGTGCCCCGTCGGCATCGGTTCCCCGCCGGACAGAACCACGCTTCGCCTCACTCGCGTCTTCGACAGTCCATTCGTCGAAAATCACCTGCTATGCACAAGAATACCGAGAATACGGTTATTGGGGATATGGGTAATGGTTTATGGGGACTCGCCCGCGCGATGACCGTGCGGGGTTGTACCGCAGGCGTGGACGGGATGGTGTCCGTCGTGGGCCAGGACACCGAGGATCTGGACGCCGTGTCCTACACGCCGACGGCACCCGAGTGGGCCAGGCACATCACTCGTCTGCTTTTCCGTGAGCGCGCGTGCGGCGCAGCCGGGGAAGGCTGGCGTACATCCCGCCGTCCTCCGAAGGTGAGCAGCTATGACGCCGTCCCTCCCTGCGTCACGGCCTCGACGACATCGAATACGCGGAACCGTCGCCACGCTGCTGAGCGCGGCGGCGTTCGCCGTCTCACCGCCCGCTGTCGCGGACGGCCGGCTCACAGACGCCGACGGCGACGGGCAACCACCCCAACTCTCGGCCTCGCCGGCGCCGCCGGCGCGATGAAGGAGGTGCTCCTCGCATCGTGAACACCGTGCAGAAGGTCGCCCTCATCACCGGCGCTTCGCAAGGCATCGGCGCCGCCCTTGTCACCGCCTACCGCGAGCTCGGCTACGGGGTCGTGGCGATCTCCCGCTCCATCGGCGATTTCAGCGACCCCGAGACACTGGCCGTGCGGGCCGATGTGACCGAGCGGGGCGTCGGCGCTCGCCTCGTCGAGGCGGCTCTCGAGCGGTTCGGCCGGATCGACACGCTGATCAACAACGCCGGAATCTTCATCGCCAAGCCGTTCACCGAATACAGCGACGAGGACTACGACGCTGTGGCCGGGGTGAATCTGCGCGGCTTCTTCGAGGTCTCCCGCAGCGCCGTGGCCGCCATGCTCTCCCGGGCCGGTGGGGGCCACCTGGTGAACATCTCGACCACCCTGGTCGACCACGCCGACTCGCGGGTGCCCGCAGCGCTCGCTTCGCTGACCAAAGGTGGGCTGAACGCGGTCACCAAGGCGCTGGCGATCGAGTACGCGTCCCGCGGCATCCGGGTCAACACCGTCGCGCTCGGCACCGTCCGCACCCCGATGCACCCGACCGCGGAGTACGAGGCTCTCGCCGCGTTGCAGCCGATCGGCCGGGTGGGCGAGATCGACGAGGTGGTCGACGCGGTCCTGTACCTCGAGAGCGCCTCGTTCGTCACCGGAGAGATCCTGCACGTCGACGGGGGCCAGAGCGCGGGGCGCTGAGCGGCGGTGTGCCGGGCCCCTGCCGGCACGTGTGCCGTCGATTGCCGCCACGTCAACAACCGGTGACGGCCGGTTCGCGAAATACTTTCGGAAACGTGCCGGTGACACAGCGGCGTCGCGTCCCAATACTGTCTCCATCCGGCTCACGCCTCATTGAGTGGAATGTGCATCCGTGAGCAATCGGGGCTGTCGGCCTCACACTCCGTCAATCGGCTGTTCTCGACAGGGACTTCGTGTCGATCCTTCCAGGGGAATTGCATTGATAAAGAAGTTGGTACGGAAGGCTCTCGCGTCGGCGACAGCCGTCGGCGTCGGCCTGGCGTTCGGCATCGCCTCCGCGGTGAGCGCGTCGGCATATCAGCCGAGCCCGTCGAACCTGTATGTGGCGGACAACCCCGCCGCGTGCAACAAGAACCCCTGCGTTCTGTACCCGAAGTCGGCCCAGCTTCCGAGCGGCCGGATCGTGGCGGCGTTCGAGAACGATCAGACCGCCCCGGTGGGCCAGACGATGCCCGTCTACAAGAGCGACGACGAGGGGACGACGTGGCAGAAGCTGGCCGATGTCAAAGCACCGGCCTACCTGTCGAGTGACGCCAAGTACGCGAAGTACACGAGCAATTGGACGAACCCGTATCTCTATGTGCTCCCGCAGAATGTCGGAAACCTGAGCGCCGGCACACTGCTTCTCGCGAGCGTGGTCTCGGGGGACGACTATTACTACGAAGAGCAGAAGGCCGCCAATTCCAGTTGGACGCCGTCCAGTGACGGCGACCGCAAGGACGTGGCGCTCGCGCTGTACTCCAGCACCGACGACGGCGCGACCTGGAACATCGTCAACATCATCGCCACCGGCGGCTGGCAGGGCGGCAGCGCGGGAAGCCTCGGGCGCGTCTCGACCGCCAACACCCACGCGCAGGTCGACCCGGTCTGGGAGCCGCACCTCGTCGCCCGGAACGGCCAACTCGTCGCCTACTACTCGGACGAGAACGACTACCTCGGCTACGACGCCGGCACCGGCGTGCCGGTCCTCGACCCGGACAACGACACCGCGCCGGACTCGGGCGGCCAGGTCCTCGTGCACAGAACCTGGGACGGCAGCAGCACCTCCTGGAGCGGACCGGTCGTCGACGTCCCGGGTTCCACCGTGGACCGCGGCAACGGCAAGACGGAGATCGGCGGCGGCCGCCCGGGCATGACGACGATCGCCCCGACCACCGACGGCAAATGGCTCCTCACCTACGAGTACTGGGGTGGCGGAACGAACGTCCGATACAAGATCGCGGACGATCCCCTGAAGTTCTACGCAGCCGCCGACGCCCCGATCACCAACCTGCCCGTGCCCACCGGCGGACACACGCTGTCCACGGGCGGCAGCCCGGTGCTCCTCCCGATGCCGGACGGACGGATCGTCTACAACGCGTCGGGCAGCGGCAGCGTCTGGGTGAACGAGTCCGGTCTCAGCAACGGGTCCTGGAAGGAGTACCAGACACCGATCGCTGCCGGATACAGCCGCAATCTCCAGTACGTGACGGGCACGGGACGCGTCCTCGTCCTCCAGGCATCCTGGAGCGGCGGAAGCGTCGGGCCCGTGCACTATGCCGAGGTCGACCTCGGCCGGTCCGACGGTACCTACGACACCCTCGTCAACCGTCTGACCGGTCAGGTCCTCAGCCCCGACACCGGGAAGACGCAGGACGCGAACCTCACCGGAAACGTCCCCGACCTCGTCCTCAAGGCCCGGAACGCCTCGGACGACGCGCAGCGCTGGCATCTCACGGCGAAGGGCGCCAACGTGACCCTGCTCAACAAGACCGGCGGCCGCTCGGTCGCCATCTGGACCGGCAGCGCGACGGCCGGGCAGAAGCTGGCCCAGTGGGTCGACGACGGAGCCACCGACAAGCAGTGGACCCTGGTCTCGTCGTCGACCAGCGGGTACTACAAGCTCCGTTCGGTCAAGAACACCAGCCTGTACATGAGCGGAGCGACCGCGGGCGGCTCCGTCACCGTGGCGGCGTCGGCCGACGACGGCTCACAGGACTGGCAGTTGGTCCAGGATCCCCTGCCCACGGACGCGGCCTTCACCCTGAAGGGCGCCAACTCCGGCCGCTGCCTCGACGTCCCGAACGGCCAGACGGGCGTCCAGGTCCAGATCTACGACTGCTCGGGCAACGCCAACCAGACCATCACCCAGACCACGGCCGGCGAACTCCGCGTCTCCGGCAACTGCCTCGCCGCGAACGGTGACGGCACCACCGCGGGTACCAAGCTCATCCTGTGGGCCTGCAACGGGAAGTCCAGCCAGAAGTGGTGGTTCCGACTGGACGGTTCCGTCGTCAACCGCTCCAACGGTCTCGCCATCGACGTCACCAACTGGGGGACGGCCAACGGCTCGCCCGTGGAACTCTGGACGGCCCTCGGCAACGCCACCCAGAGGTGGAGCCGGGGATAGCCGATTCGGGCGGGGTGCGTGCCGCACCCCGCCCGAACGGCTGTCAGCGGGACTTGTCCGCGTGTCGGGGAACGGACGTCGACGTCCGCAGTACCAGCTCCGTCGCCAGCTCGATCCGCGGGGACACCGGCGGTCGGCCCTCGGCGAGCTGCATGAGGACCCGAGTCGCCTCGTGCCCCAGTTCCTCGAACGGCTGGCGCACCGCGCTCAGGGGCGGACAGGCCATGGCCGCGACCAGGGTGTCGTCGAAGGACATGACGGCCAGATCGTCCGGTACGCCGAACCCCTCCTGGCGGGCGGCCTCCAGCACGCCGAGGGCCTGCGCGTCGCTGGCCGCGAAGACGGCCGTGGGCGGCTCGGCGGAGCGGAGGATCTGGAGGCTGGCGGTCAGCGCCTCGTCGTAGTCGAAGTCGGTGGAGCGGACGATCGACGGGTCGTAGCCGATCCCCGCTTCCTCCAGGGCCGCTCGGTAGCCGTGCAGGCGAGCCGCCCCGGCCAGGGAGTGCGAGCGGCCCGCGACCATGCCGATCCGGGTGTGCCCGAGTCCGAGGAGGTGCTGCATCGCGTCCCTGGCGCCGTTCCAGTTGGTCACCCCGATGCTCGGGATGTCCAGGGACGGCGCGCTGAGCGGGTCGATCAGCACCACCGGGAGGCGCTGCTCGACGATGCGGCGCTGGTCCTCCTCGGCCAGCATCGAGATCACGATGATCAGCCCGGCTGCACCGAGCGCCACGCACTCCTCCAGCCACCGTGAGATGGGCCGCCGACTCGTCGTCCCGGTCACCACGTTGATACCGAGTTCGCCGGCCGCGTCCACGATTCCGCGGGCGACTTCCAGTGTGTAGGGCCCGGACATGTCCCGGAACACCGCGATGATCTGCCGGGGTCGGGCGGGCTCCGGCTCCCACGGGCGGACGTACCCGTTGCGCGCCAGCAACTCCTCCACGCGGGCCCGGGTCGCCGCACCGACGTCACGGCGCCGGTGCACGACCTTGGACACGGTGCTGAGGGACACCCCCGCCTCGGCGGCGATGCCCGTCAGCAGCCCGTACTGCGTCTCCAGTTGAGCCTTGCCCTGAGCTGCCACCCGATGCCCGCCCCATTGCCGACACCGATGCGCCGAAAACGCATCGAATCCCTGGTCAGAACCTCCGCCGCAAGCTAACGGGACCGTGTGCCCAGGGGCAAGACCGGTGCCGCCGCTGCCGTGCCTGCCCGGCTACGCCCGCTCGACGGTCACCCGCACGGTGTGGTGTCGTACGACCGTCGCGTCCCGTTCCTCGCCGACGAGCCGGACCGTGCCCCGCGCCGGGGTGTCCAGACTCGACGATCCCGCGTACAGCAGGATCTCGCCGGGCTCGACGACGCGGTGCCCCGCCAGGCCGGTGAAGGCCAGCCGGTCGGTGTGCACGGCGAAGCGGACGGTGGCGCTCTCGCCGGGGGCGAGGTCGACCTTGGCGAAGGCCAGCAGTGCGCGAACCGGCCGGGTGACCTGGGCGACCGGGTCGACGGCGTAGAGCTGGACCGTCTCGGCGCCGGGTAGGTCACCTGTGTTCCGTACCTGCGCGGAGACGGTGAACTCCCCGTCTGTAGGCACCTGTTCGCGGTCGACGGCCATCTCGTCGATCTCGAAGGTGGTGTACGAAAGGCCGTGCCCGAAGGGGAACGCGGGGGTCGGATCGAGGTTGGACAGCCAGCTCTGCCGGTCGCCCAGCGGCGGGTGGAGGTAGGTGTGGGGCTGACCGCCAGGGGACATGGGGAGCTGTACTGGCAGTTTCCCGCTGAAGTTCCCCGTGCCGGCGAGGAGTTCGGCCACCGCCCGGCCGCCCTCCTCGCCGGGCAGGAAGACCTGCACCATCGCGGCGGCGTCAGTGGCGAACCGGCCCACGGCGTAGGGGCGTCCACTGCTGACCACCAGGACGACCGGCCTGTTGGTCGCGAGGACCGCCTCCACCAACTCCTCCTGTACGCCCGGCAGTCGAAGATCCTCGACGTCGCAGCCTTCGCCGGAGGTGCCGACGCCGAACATGCCGGCCTTGTCCCCGACGACCAGGACCGTCACGTCGGCGGTGGAGCAGGCCTCGACGGCGGCCGGGATGCCGGTGCGGTCCTCGTCGCGGATCGGGCAGCCCTGGGCGAACTGCCAGTCCACACCCGACAGTTCGGTGGCGAGCGCGGCGCGCAGGGACACGGCCTCCACCCCGTTGCCGAGGTCGTCGCGGTCGGCGAGGACGTGGTTGGGGAAGCTGTAGCAGCCGAACATGGTGCGGACGTCGTCGGCGCACGGGCCGATCAGAGCGATCCGGCCGGCCGGGGGGAGAGGTAGGACGCCGTCGTTCGTCAGTAGCACGGCGCTCGACCGGGCCACGGTGTGGGCGAGTTGCCGGTGCTCCGCCTTGTCCAGGTCAAGTGCGCCCGCGCGCAGGGCGGGCGGGCGCGGGTCCCAGTCGGGGTCGAGCAGCCCCAGCTCGATCTTCTGCCGCAGCACCCGGCGTACCGCTCGGTCGACCGCGCTCTCGGCCACCTGCCCCTTCTCCACGGCGCTCACCAGCGCCTCGCCGAAGCCGCGCTGGTCGGGCAGTTCGACATCCATCCCGGCCCGCAGGGCGAGCGCCCCGGCCGCGGGCAGGTCGGCCGCCACCCGGTGCGCGTTCACCAGGAACGGCAGCGACCAGTAGTCGGAGACGACGGTGCCCTCGAAGCCCCACTGGTCGCGGAGCACGGACGTCAGCAGCCACTCGCTCGCGGCGGGGGCCTCGCCGTCGATCTCGGCGTACGAGTTCATGACCGACCCCACACCCGCGGCGACGAGCCGTTCGAAGGGCGGCAGGATGACGTCGAACAGCTCCCGGCGGCCGAGCTGAGCGGGGGCATGGTTGCGGCCGCCCATCGAGGCGGAGTACCCCGCGAAGTGTTTGAGGGTGGCGACCACCCCCGCGCTCTGCACGCCCAGGACATAGGCCTCGGCCATCTCGCCGACGAGGTACGGGTCCTCACCGAAGGTCTCCTCGCAGCGGCCCCAGCGGTAGTCGCGGATCACGTCGACGACGGGGGCCAGACCCTGGTGGATGCCGGCCTCGGCCATGTCGGAGCCGATGGCCTCGCCGACCCGGCGGATCAGGGCGGGGTCGAAGGTGGCCGCCATGCCCAGGGAGGTCGGGTAGATCGTGGCGCCGTAGGCGGTGAAGCCGGTCAGGCACTCGTCGTGCGCCATGGCCGGGATGCCGAACCGGCTCTGGTTCATGACCTGTTGCTGGTGCCCGGCCAGCAGCCGGGCGTGTTCCAACGCGGGCCGGGGGAGGGTGCCGTAGGGGCGGGTGAGCTGGCCCAAGCCGTGCCGGGCGGTCTCGTCGAGGTCACCGACCCGGCCGAAGTGGTTGCTGCCCGGGGCGACTTCGGGGCCGTCGGCCTCGATGTCCTCCCAGGTGCTGCTCAGTTGCGCGACCTTCTCGGGCAGGGTGAGCCGGGCGAGCAGGGTCTCGACGCGCTCGTCGACCGGCAGTGCGGGGTCGGTCCAGGGGCGATCGGGCCCGGTGCTGTCTCCCGGGTGCGGGAGGCCGCCGTGGTCCGGCATGGTGGTCGTCATTCACGACTCCTCGGGGAGGTACGGGGGAACGCGTCGCGGCGGCCGGGCATGCCAACCCGGCCGCCGTCGCGGGACGCGTTGCTGAGACGAAGGTGGTGAGGCGGGCGAGGGCCCGCTACTTGGAGAATCCGGCGGTGAGGCCGGCGACGAGCTGGCGCCGCGCGAGCACGAACACCACGAACATGGGCAGCGTGGAGAGCACCACCGCGGCCATGGTCGCCGGAACGTCGATGCCGAACTGGCCCCGGTAGAGCGTCAGGGCGAGCGGCAGCACCGCCTTGTCGCCGCTCTGGGTGAGGATCAGCGGGAAGAGGAAGCCGTTCCAGACCTGGAGGCCGTCGTACACGGCGACCGTCACCAGCGCCGGGCGTGCCAGCGGCGCCGCGAGCGAGACAAGCATGCGCCAGTCCCCCGCGCCGTCGACGACCATCGCCTCGAACAGGGAACGGGGCACGTCCCGCAGGAAGCTCACCAGGATCATCACGGTGATGGGCAGCGCGAACGCCACCGACGGCAGCACGATCGCCGCCAGGCTGTCGTACAACCGCATCCGGATGATCAGCAGGTACACCGGGATGATGACCGCCTGCAACGGGATCGCCAGGCCCAGCAGGAACAGCCGGAACGTCACCCGCGACCAGCGGCTGCCGGAGTTGCGGACGATCGCGAACGCCGCCATCAGGGCCGCGACGACGGTGAACACGACCGTCGCCACTGTGACGACGGCGCTGTTGAGCAGATAGGTCGCGAAGTCGCCGTCCAGGACGGTTCGGTAGTTCGCCAGGGTGGGGTGGCCGGGCGGGGCCAGCGGACTCGCGGTGGTGAAGTCCGTACCGCTGCGCAGGCTGGTCACGACGAGCCAGTAGACGGGCACGACGACCAGCGCCGTCCACAGCAGCGCGGCGCCGCCGGTGACGGCACGGCGCAGGGTCGTCGCCGCCCGGTGCGGCCAGGGGGCCCGCCGCGCCGTCACCGGACGCCCGGCGGCGTCCGCCCCGTCGTCCTGGCCGACACCTGCGCGCGTCCGTGTCAGGGTGGTGCTCACAGGCCCTCCTGTTGGCTGTCCATCCGGGTGAACCCGGACAGGCGGGTGGTCAGCAGCGACAGACCGAGGCCGAACGCCACCAGCAGAGTGGCGACCGCGCTGGCCCGACCCATGTCGTGCGCCTGGAAACCCGTGATGTACATGGCCAGCGGCAGCACGCGGGTGGCGGTGCCGGGACCGCCGGTGCCGCCGGACAGCACGAAGATCAGGTCGAAGTACGTCAGCGAGCCCACCAGCATGAGCGTGCTGGACGTGACCATCGTGTACTTCAACTGCGGCAGCGTGATACGCAGGAACCGGGTCGCGGGACCGGCGCCGTCGATCGCGGCGGCCTCGTACAGCGCGGTCGGGATCTGCCGTATCCCGGCCTGGTAGAGCAGCGCGTGGAACGGCACGAACTGCCAGGCGATCACGAAGATCACCGTATACAGCGCCAGGTCCGGCGAGCCCAGCAACGGCCTTGCCAGCCAGTGCAGTCCGGGCGTGGCACCGATGCCGAACGAGGGGTCGAGCAGGGCCTGCCAGGTCAGTCCGATCGCCACGGCGGACAGCAGCAGGGGCAGGAACCAGAGCACCGCGAAGAGGGAGCGCAGGCGCCCGTGCGGCGCCTGGAAGACGCCGAGGGCGAGAGCCAGCGGTGTCTGGACCAGCCAGCTGATCACCATCACCTTGACGGTGAGCCACAGCGCCTGCCAGGTGGCACCGTCCGTCAGGACGGAACTCCAGTTGGCGCCGCCGGCCCAGCCGATGGAGCCCAGGCCGTCCCAGCGGGCGAAGCCGAGCGCCACCACGCCCACGAGGGGGACCAGACCGAACAGACCGAAGAGGATCAGGGCGGGGGCCGCCATGAGAGCGCCACTGAAGCGGCGCCCCCCACGGCCGGTCGTACGGGTCGTACGGGGGGTGCGGAGCGTGGTGGCCACTACGAGCCCGCCTTGCTCATGTTCGCGCCGAACTGCTCGGGCTTGATCTGCCGCAGGAACGACTTGTCGACGTTGGTCAGGAGCGGGTCGGCCTGGTCCGAGGGCAGGGCCTGGTCCCAGGAGAGCTGGAAGCTCGGGGCGTTCTGCACCAGGTCGTAGACGAACGTCAGCCACGCCTTGTCGGACGACTTCGTCGCCGCCAGCTTCGACTCCAGACCGTTGACCGGCGGCACGCTGCCTGCCGCGAGGTAGGCGTCGATCTGGGAGTCGTCGAGGACGTAGTTCTTCAGGTAGGCGATGGCCGCGGACTTGTGCCCGCTCGACGCGTTCAGCGACAGGAAGTTCGAGGGGTTGCCGACGATGCTCTTCGCGTTGCCCGCGCCTCCGGTCAGCGCCGGGAAGGCGACATAGCCCAGGTCCTTCTTGACGAAGTCCGGTGCGGCCTTGACGAGGTTGGCGTACTCCCAGGTGCCCATCACCTCCATGCCCGCCTTGCCGGTGTAGAGCAGGGCCGTGGAGGCGCCCTGGTCGTAGTTCACGGAGGAGGCGTTGTTCCCGAACGCGCCGGCCTTGGCCAGGTCCTGGAGGTACTGATTGGCCTTGGTGACCGTCGGATCCGTCCACGCAGTGGCGTCACCGGAAGCGATCTTCGAGAACGCCCGAGACCCGCCCGTGCGGTCGAGCAGGTACTCCAGGTACATCAGCGTGGGCCACTTGGAGTTCGCCGCGAGGGACATCGGAATCACTCCGTCGCCCTTCAGCTTCCCCACGGCCGTCATGAGCTCGTCGTACGTCTTCGGCGGTTCCGCGCCCGCGCTCTTGAGCACCTTCTTGTTGTAGTAGAGGACGACCGGGGCGAGGCCGTTGGCGGGAACGCCGTAGACCTTGCCGTCGAAGGTGGCGCTCTGCATCACGCTCGGCGTGAACCGGTCCGTCTTCACCTGTGCCGCCGTCAGCGCGTCGACCTTGCCCGCCTTGACGTAGTCGTCCAGTGCTCCACCGCCCCAGTTGAAGAAGATGTCCGGCGCCTGGTTCGCGCCGAAGGCCACCCGCAGCTTCTGCTTGTAGTCGTCGTTCGCGTACAGCCGCAGCGTGATCTTCTCGTCGGGGTGGTCCTTGTTGTAGGCGTCGACGGACTCCTTGAGGATCGTCTGGTCGTTCAGCGCCCACATCGTCAGGCCCTTCGCCGACGTCGTCGTGGACGGTCCCGAAGTCCCGCACGCGGCGAGGCCGAAGGCCGCCGCGACGGTGACGGCGGACGCGACGACGCGCCGGGCTCTGATGTTCCGGAATCCGCGCATGTTCTGCCTCATCTCTCTGCACGCCGTGGGTGCGTCAGGCAGATCGGAAAGCATTACGAAAGGCTTTCGGATGTCCCGCCGAGGCGGCCTGCCTGCTGGATCGGGAGACTGACATGTCCTTCACACCCGGGACAAGGAGGGGAAATGCCTCGGTTACGAAAGACTTTCGTGACGCGGACCCCCCCCCGGGGGAACAGGGGGGGCGCGGTGCCCCTCCCGCGGGGGGGGCCCCGCCCGGCCCCCTGTCCCGCCCCCCCGCGTCGGGGGCCGCG
>NZ_JAGXJM010000149.1:0-409 GCF_019091445.1 Streptomyces sp. GbtcB7 | reverse complement strand
GGAGGTATGCGGCGGGACGCCTCGAACTGCAATCGAGTATCGACGAAGCCCTCCCCACCAGTTGGGTGTCGAGCGAAGCGTCTCAGCGAAAGCTCCTCGCGGCTGCTTGGTGGTGGGTCGAGAAGGCGCTGCAGGACGGCGGCTCGATGTTCAGTACGGATGGGTCGGTCTGGTCGGCCCCCACCGTGTCTGCGCTGAGGGAGCTATGGGAACGTTCGGTGCGCGTTGAGGGGAAGAACTTCGATGAGAGCCTGCAGATCCAGCTCGAGGGCCAGTCGGACGCGGTGAAGCTGCTGATGGCAGAGATCGTCGCCCTTCAGGTCCTGCCGATCTCACAGATCATGGGGCACAAGCGCAAGACCGAGAAGGTTCAGGCTGTCCTCGACTTGATGGCTCACAAGGTATCGGT
>NZ_JAGXJM010000148.1:0-419 GCF_019091445.1 Streptomyces sp. GbtcB7 | reverse complement strand
CTGGACGAGGAGGCGGCCGAGCCCATCGTGCGGCGGGCAGCGGAGGCCGGGGTGACGTTCTTCGACACCGCGGACATGTACTCGCACGGTGTGAGCGAGGAGATCACCGGACGGCTGCTCGACAAGCTCTTCCCCCGCCGTGACGACTACGTGCTCGCCACGAAGATCTACTTCCCGATGGCCTCCGGACCCAACGACGGCGGCCTGTCGCGCAAGCACATCCTGTCCGGCATCGATGCCTCGCTGCGGCGGCTGGGGACCGACCACGTGGATCTGTACCAGATCCACCGGTGGGACTACGAGACGCCGATCGAGGAAGTCATGGAGGCGCTGCACGACGTGGTGCGCTCCGGCAAGGCGCGCTACATCGGCGCGTCCAGCATGTTCGCCTGGCAGTTCGCCAAGGCCCAGCACGTCGC
>NZ_JAGXJM010000147.1:0-428 GCF_019091445.1 Streptomyces sp. GbtcB7 | reverse complement strand
CAGCGCCGTCTTGCCCACGCCCGGCTCGCCGGTCATCACCAGCGCCCGGCTCTCACCGCCGCGAACGGCCCCGATGAGCCGGTCGAGCACCCCGCACTCGCCGCGGCGGCCCGTCACCTCCGCCGCGCGCCTCCACTCCGGCAGGTCCGCGGCCTCACGCACGGCACCACGTTATCCCCCTCCGGTCGGCGCACCGGCGACGGCGGCCAGCCAGTGGCGGATGCGACCGTCGCCCCGCCGGTCGCAGGCTTGAACCAGGACACCAGTGGGGGACGGACCGTGAACGGAGCAGCCATGACGACCATCCACCACCGCTACGCCACCGTCCGTGGACAGCGACTGTTCTACCGGGAGGCGGGGCCGCCCGACGCGCCCGCCGTGGTGCTGCTGCACGGCTTCCCCACCAGCTCGTTCATGTTCCGGAACCT
>NZ_JAGXJM010000146.1:0-431 GCF_019091445.1 Streptomyces sp. GbtcB7 | reverse complement strand
GTGTTGGCGAAGCGGAGCGCCAGGATGTTCTGGACGGTCTCCTTGCCGAGGTAGTGGTCGATGCGGAAGACCTGGTCCGAGGAGAAGACCTCGTGCACGATCGCGTTGAGTTCCTCGGCCGACTTCAGGTCGTGGCCGAAGGGCTTCTCGATGACCGCGCGCCGCCAGGAGCCGTTCGACTGGTCGGCCAGGTGATGCTTCTTCAGCTGCTGGATGACCACCGGGAAGGCGGACGGCGGCACGGAGAGGTAGAAGGCGAAGTTGCCGCCCGTGCCCTGTGCCTTGTCCAGCTCGTCGATCGTGGCGCGCAGCCGCTCGAACGAGTCGTCGTCGTCGAAGGTGCCCTGGACGAAGCGCATCCCCTGGATGAGCTGCTGCCAGACCTCCTCGCGGAACTCCGTACGGGCGTGTTCCTTGACGGCGTCGTGGAC
>NZ_JAGXJM010000145.1:0-434 GCF_019091445.1 Streptomyces sp. GbtcB7 | reverse complement strand
GACGGCTGCCTCCAGGAGGGCATCTCGCACGAGGCGTCCTCCCTGGCCGGTCACCAGAAGCTCGGCAACCTCGTCCTGCTGTGGGACGACAACCACATCTCGATCGAGGGCGACACCGAGACGGCGGTCTCCGAGGACACCGTCAAGCGGTACGAGGCGTACGGCTGGCACGTGCAGCGCGTCGCGCCGAAGCCGGACGGCGACATCGACCCGCACGCCATCTACAACGCGATCGAGGCCGCGAAGAAGGTGACGGACAAGCCGTCGTTCATCGCGATGCGCTCGATCATCGCCTGGCCCGCTCCGCACGCGCAGAACACCGAGGCCGCGCACGGCTCGGCGCTCGGCGAGGACGAGGTCGCGGCCACCAAGCGCGTCCTCGGCTTCGACCCGGAGAAGTCCTTCGAGGTCGCGGACGAGGTCCTCGCGCACAC
>NZ_JAGXJM010000144.1:0-435 GCF_019091445.1 Streptomyces sp. GbtcB7 | reverse complement strand
ACGATCTGGATGCCGCGGATGTACATCGGCTTGCCGGGGGCGACGGTGCGGACCGCGGGCGACCCCGCGGAACGCCACTGCGCGGTCGTCACTGGGGTCAGATAGCCGTCCATACGGTGGAGGATCGAGGACCCCGTCGACAGGCGCACGAACGAATCGCCGGGGATCCGCGAGCGGATGGTCGTCTTCGGGCGGCCCGCCCGCGCGTACTCGGCCGCGCTGAGCGCTTCGACGGTGTCGATGCTCCGGTCGCCGGTCGAGGTCGGCCACGTGACGAGGCCGTAGACGATCGGGGACCATGCCGTCTTGGCGTAGACGACCGGAGCGCGCGCCACCTGCGGCTTCCCGGCGCGCCGGTACTCCGCGGCCGTGATCACCCGGTGCGATCCGTTCGTGCGGACGAAATGCACGGCGGGCGACCAGGCGGCGCGGTAC
>NZ_JAGXJM010000143.1:0-442 GCF_019091445.1 Streptomyces sp. GbtcB7 | reverse complement strand
CGTCCGTCGACATCCGCGACTTCGCCCAGGCGAAGCTCTCGCGGTAGGCCTCGGGAGTCGGAAGCATCCACTGCTCCACGCGGTAACCGTCGGCATGCGATCGGGCATCGGCGAGGAGGTCTCGCACGCTCGGCAGTGCGGGTTCGATCTCGAGCACGCTCTTCCGGTCGACCTGTTCGGGCGTGTACCCGTGGCGTCGGAAGTAGCGCGCAGGACGGTCCAGCGGGATCTCCCCGGAGCCCGTCGGCGCGGCGAGCCGTTCCGAGGACGCACCGGCGTCGGGCTCGGGATGCTCGGCCCATGCCTGCAGGACGGTGCGTCCCGCGTCACGGGCGGTGCCCTCGACGACGGCGTGAAGCGCACCGCCGATGCCCCTGCCCTGGACCCGCACGAGGAGTTCGACGGTCCAGTAGGCGACCTGCGACCCCTCCTGAGCGGGGAG
>NZ_JAGXJM010000142.1:0-458 GCF_019091445.1 Streptomyces sp. GbtcB7 | reverse complement strand
CGAGCCCCTCACGCTGCGCCGCGACGTCCTGCCCGGCGGTCGAGACCCGCGCGTACCCGACCTTAGTTCCGCTCACTGGAACAGTGTTGCAGATACGGCACCGTCACCGCGCAATAATTCGTGCGGGCTAAACGCGCATCCGATGCCCAATGCCGGCGCGGCTTCTTTTCATCCGAGGGGTGGAGCGGTGAACGACCGGCTTTCGGGCGGTGCCGATCGGTGTCATCGGACCCTGTCCGGCGCACTCATCACCGGAATTCGCGGGATTCACGGCCTTCCGGATTCACTTTCGGGCCCACGCTCTCGCGCGCTTGCCTTCGTGGCGTCGCTGTTGTCGTTGCTGTGCTTACCGGCACGTCGTGACGTCCGATCGAGCGCGTGTACTGGATCGTGAACTCGAACGGGACAAATGAGCAATACAGACGTGAGCACAGACAACGAGGTGATCGAACGCTCGG
>NZ_JAGXJM010000141.1:0-476 GCF_019091445.1 Streptomyces sp. GbtcB7 | reverse complement strand
GTGTCGGCGGTGGCTACGCAGGGTGCGTGGACGAAGGTCACGGCGGGGTCCGTGTCGGGGTGGGTGGATTCGTCGCGGTTGTCGTCGTCGAAGCCGTCGTTGCCGGTGACGTCGAAGATGCAGGTGAAGTCGAAGGTTGTTGCTCGGGCGGCGTTGACGGGTAACAGTGCTGCGGTGATGACGTTGGCTGCGGGGTCGGAGGTCACGGTGGTGGACTCCGATGGGTCGTGGCGTGCGGTCAGGTCGGGGAGCTCGACGGGGTGGGTGTTGTCGTCGGCGTTGGTCGCACGGGCCCCGAAGGCGATGTTCGTGACGCGGGCGGTGCATGTGTGGTCGTCTGCGGGTGGGTCGCAGTTGGGGTCGTCGTGGGTGACGGGGGGGTCGGTGTCGGCGGGGTGGGGGGGGTCTGGTACGGGGACAGGGCGGGGAGGGTCTGGGTGGGCTCCGGGAGTTGGGGTCCCCCGCGGCGTTTGCCT
>NZ_JAGXJM010000140.1:0-493 GCF_019091445.1 Streptomyces sp. GbtcB7 | reverse complement strand
CCCACATCACCGCACACCAAAACAACACCACCGTCTTCACCGCACAACTCACCACCCACACCCCCACCGACACCACCTGAGAACTTCCAACGTGACGACGTCGATACCGAGTTGTCGGCGGTGTTCGAGCCGCTGATATCCAAAGTCGAGCGTCGGACGCGGCATTCGGATCGGCCGGTGTTCCAGGGCATCCCGTTCGTGCCGCACGCAATCGCTGGACTGCTGAGACCGTGCACGAATTCCTGCGTCATGCCACGACCGCGAGCCAGCCGCGCTCGTGACCCGGCTCCCGGAGATCACCGAACGGCGCGTCGCCGACCAGGCCCTCAAGGTGGAGACCGTTCGGCACATCCTGGACCGGGCGGCACTGACGCTGCGGCCCTCAGTCCGTCCTTCGCGCGGTCAAAAAGAAGCGGGCTCCGTCGGGGTCGGTCAGGATGGCCTCGGTCGAGCCGAGGCCCTGCTGGTGGGCCGTGCCGCCGTGGGCGCGCGC